>DATMBG010000011.1 GCA_035559535.1 Candidatus Limnocylindrales bacterium | reverse complement strand
GGCCTCCCGCCCCTACGGAGAGGGGAAACTGGGGGGTTAGAGGGGGGGGGATGGGGGTGAGGTATGCGAGGTTTCAACGTAGAAAGGGTATTATGTATCGTTCTTTGCAGATAAAAAATATATGGGAATGATGGCGGTTAAATAAGCAATCTGACCACCGATTAAAGCTGCAGAAAACCCCAGGGTAATGGCCAATACCATAGCCAAAACCGAGGCTAAGACCGAAGTGGCCCCATTAACTCCCCAGACCCATGGAATTAAGGTACTGGCATAGGTATCTACCAGCTTGATCCCTAAGGGAAGGGGCATTCCCATGAGCAGTCCCAGAGGTAATAAAAGCAGAACGGTCAAGAGAATTTTATAACCGGTCTTAATGGCCAGAAGGGCATTGATCAAATGGGGAAGATAAAAAATATAGAAGACCAGAAGAAGACCCAGTATCGGCAGGATCTTCAAGAGATATTTTTTCGTCTGGGTGGGAGGAATAAACGTGGTAAGATAACTGCCTACTCCACTGAACAGGAGAAGAGAGAAAAGAATAACCGAAAGGGCGTAAATAGGATGGCCTAAAAAAAGAATAAATCTCTGGATCAAAGGGATTTCTACCAATATAAATCCCAGGCCCAGGCAGGAGAAGTAGACCAGGAAGGAAATGGTTTCCGGCGTTTGGGCATACGAATGGGCCGAAATTCCATCCCTGCTAAAAATCCATAAGGGTCCCAGAATAAAAACAATGACCAGGCTTGTAACCACGAGAAAGAGGATTCCGAGTACAGAAACGGCCCGAAAATTCATGTTTATGATTTCAGGAGGGATGTTTTTATTGAAAAAGTCACTGAAACGCATCATGTGAAAGAAGAAGGGTTTATTATCGGTCGGTGGGGAGATATCCAGAAGGAAATTTTCGTAAAAAGCAGATCGATCGGCTGAGCCGGTCAGTTGGGCAAAGTAGGGGTCCTGGGGAGACCCCGGTGTATAAATGACCTCGAATCCGAGTTGCCGGCTTACTTCCAGGAGGGTTTGGATTTCCTCGGTGGTGAAAGGCTGCTTCTTCATCAAAAGGGTTGCAACTCCGTTGGGGCCGAAGGCTTTCCAGGTTGTTTTTTTGATGATAATCATATGTTGTTCGGGATGTTGGACTCCGGCCTTCTGCCAGGCCTCGAGTCCGAGAGCTGAAAGTCGGAGACTTTCGGCAGGAAGACCTTCAAAAAACCACCGGGACATGGTTAAAATGCCGTCTTCTTTAAGATGGTGGAAGTAGTTTAAAAAAGCCTCCTGGGTATATAAGTTGTTTTCTGTTAAGATAAAGGCCCCGGCCGTGGTGGCCGCCCAGGTATCGATCAGAGAAGCCTGGATAATATCGTAAAGTTCGTTGGTTCGGGCAATGTAGCTCCGCCCTTCGTCCATGACAATGTTGACTCCGGGATAGTCATACAGGTGATGGGTAAAATCCCCAAATACTTCATTAACAGTCTGAATGATCACGGGATTCACTTCAACTCCGGTAATTTTTTTTTGTCTGAAGACCAGAGCAGTCAAAATGTCCCGTCCGCCGCCGGGTCCTATGATCAAAATATCAGCATCTTTTTTAAGATAATGGGCCAGGGCCGTTACATCGTATTTTAGGTAGTTTACTTTTTCTAAATCCCCATCAAACCGCGTGATAGGTGTTCCGGCCGCTTCATCGATATACATCATCAACTCTTCGGGATCGTTCCCTTCGTAGGCTTTCTCGCTCAAACCCCATCCAAAGGGCCCTTCATCATACTCCCTGGTGACCGAGATCAGGGAGAAAGCATTCCATTTTTTGTATAAAAATCCTTCTTCCTGAAGGGTTGTCCCTTTAGAAAAACGGACCCTTACAAAGTCATTTTGAAGGTTGGCCAGGAGGGTAGTTATCAAGAGGGCGAGCAAAAGACCGGAGAAAGTAAAGAGTCTGGAGCTTGAGAGAACCGTAGATAATGGATAAGAAGGCATAGACCGCAGGGATACCGGGCCGCCTACTTCTGCCGATTTTTGCTCATCTTCCCTTGTCCACCGTTCTTTATTTCTTAAGGCCGAATTAAAAAAAAGCGTTCCTACCATGGCCAGAATGGCAATGGCCAGGACGGCGTTGGGCCCGCCCAGTAGATTAAGGGTAGGAATCAAAAGGATACAACCGATACCGGCTCCCAGGAGATCGGAAAAATAGAGGATACTTACCAGGTGACGATAGTGGAATAACGCCAGAGAAAGGGTAAGTCCTCCCAGGAAGAAAGGAATGGAGGTAACCAGATACGTGGCTCCCACCGTTATAAACCCTTCCAGAGAAAGTTCGGGAGTAAAGGGGATTTGTAACTGCACGATAAGAGAAACAAATATGGAAAGGGAAAAAAATAGGGAGAAAAGTACAAGATGTTTCTCTGCGTTATGGGGTTTAAACTGGTGGGGAAAAAGGTAAATATAGATGCCACTTAACCCCAGTCCAAACATGGCTATGGAGATAGACATGAAGGCAAAATGATACCACATGGTTACGGAAAAGATCCGGGTGAGTGCCAGTTCCAGCATTAAAATGGCCAGTGAAGTGAAGAAAACTCCCAATAAGTTTTGTATTTTAGAGGTAGATAGGCTCATCTTGAATTGTTCGTTATCTGTCGAGGGTTAAAGGAATATCAACGAAAAAACTTGACAAGTTGTAAAAGATACCTTCTTGATTAACCTATTGTTTCGGTTAACTCTTGTCAAGCGACCGGATGATCAAAAATCAAGTTGCTTTTAAAAAGAACGTATTTTAGTATAGACATTACAGAAGTTTTCGGATAAGGTTGGGGTTGAATGAAGAACTTTGTCTTTCTTAAGGATGGGTAAATTCGGCGAATTACGCATCCTGGATAAAACGTAATCCTGTAGTTCTCAAAATTTATAGATTACGAGAGGACCTATGCCGGACATTTCTATCGGTTTGTATTTTACCTGGCAAATTGCTGCGGCTGAGGCTTTGTATGGCCATCACGCTCTCATTGCCCCGGCCCATCTCTTTATGGGGTTATGCAGCCTGGATAAGATGTTCACGCAATTACAACTACCGGATCCGATAGCGGCGGAGTTACACAGGGAGTGGACAATACTTGCTGAATTATTCGCCCGGTTTAACATAGATCCGATCCCCTTCCGTCGTGAACTGCGTACCCGGATTGGAAAAGGCAGCTTTTCGGTTCAGGATCGAAGGACGATAAGTCGTTCACCCGCCAGTAAAGCCGTTTTTGCTCGGGCCAACGAACTGGCGGCAAACGCTTCGGCCATCCTGACCCAACATATGTTGGCAGCCTTGTTGGAGGGGACCAATAACCCGGCTGTTGGCTTACTAAAAGAAAAAGGAGTTGATGTTACTGCCTTGGGAACTGCAGCCCTGGCTATTCCCCCTCAACCCGTGGTTATCCATATTCCAAGGCTCGAAACTCTTGTTCTCGGAAATATAGAGGAGTTGTTAAAAACCCTTAAACCCCAATCCGGACCCTGACCCTCGATCCTAAATATCCATCAAGATCCCACCGTTTACATCGATGACCTCTCCGGTAATATGTCGTGAATCTTCCGTCACAAGAAAAAGAACTACATTGGCAATATCTTGGGGGGTTGCCTGCCGTTTAAGCGGTGTCTGATTGATGGTTTGATCCAGTGCGCCTGGGGGGAAAGCTCGGGTCATATCGGTATCGACCGGGCCGGGAGCTAGGGCATTTACGTTAATATTGAAGGGAGCCAGTTCCTTGGCTAGGGAGAGGGTCAGGCACATGACCCCTGCCTTTGAGGCGGCATAGGCCGATGAAACGACTATTCCTCCGACTTTTCCGGCCAGAGAACCCATGTTGACAATTTTACCGCTCTTTTGCTTTTTCATGGCACCCATCACCGCTTGAGAGCAGAGAAACACGCTCTTCAAATTGATCCGAAGTACCCGGTCCCACTCTTCCTCAGCCAATTCAGCAACCGGTCCAAAGGAAATAATGCCGGCATTATTCACCAAAATATCGATCCGACCCCATTTTTGCATAACGGTGTCTACCATGCCCCTTATATCGGTTTTGTTCGTTACATCGGTCTGAATCGCCATAGCCTGTCCACCTGATTTCTCTATTTCTTGAACCAGTTTCTGACATCTGGGAAGGTCAATGTCTGAAGCTACCACAGCAGCCCCTTCCCGGGCTAAAGTCTGACAGATAGCCTGACCGATTCCACCGGCTGCTCCGGTTACAATGGCTACTTTCCCGTCGAGTTTTCCCATATTTTTACAGGAGTCAGAAACCAGGAGTCGGATGCCCCAGGACTTCTGAATTCTAACTCCCGGGTGTAGATTCACATAAATTCTTTTTTCACATAAAACGCAATGTCTTCTGAACCGGTAGGATTATAAACCTCTCGAAAAAGGAAATAGTTCCATAATTGCCGCCAGGTAGGATTCTCACCTGGAATCCACCACTCCCTTAGTTTCACGTGGATTTCAAAATAGTCTTGAAGTAACTCCTTGTACTGTTCGCGGGAAACCCAATCTATAATAATAACAGGCCGATCCAGAGCCGTCTTGATATCCCCCGGATAGTACCAGTTTCGATATTCCCGCAAATACCAACTCAGGGGCCAGACGGCAATCCCTTGAACGGCTAAAGGGGTATCCTTTCCTTTACCGAATTTGAAGCTTACCTCTTCGATTTTATCAACCATTTTCACCACTTCCGGTGAGGTATGGGTATAAACCAGGCGTTCTATAGGATTGGCGTTGTAATAAAAATTCGCATGGATGGTGGTGTGCAGGGTAAAGGCCAGAGCAAGGAGTATACAAATCAGAAAATACTTTAAATGACGTTGAAAGAAAGGAGAGTTTAAAAATTCTCCCATAAACTTTCCGGCTAAAAGTATAAGGGGAAGAGCTACGTGAACGGATAACCAGGGTATTTTCTCCCCGGCATAGGAGTAAATCAAAAGGGCCATAACGGACCAGTAAAGAAGAAAGGCAGTGAAAACCTCCTTTTGGCCAAGGAAATGAAAGACTCCCCACCCCCCTAGAAAAATCAAATAAAGGGCATAAACAACATCTGCGAAGGTATCCATATGGGTCAGATGATTTACCTGAAAAACCTGCCCGAAAAGACTCAACTCCTTGGGAAGAAGACTATTCCAGAAAGTATACATCAGGACTCCAGTTGTCAGGGTTGCCCCGATAAAAATCTCTCGGGTATACGCTGTTTTAGAAAGTTTGGTGAAAAGTCCTAATCCAACAACCAGAATTACCGGGAGTTCATAGAGGACTAAAAACGGGAGATAATACGTAAAGGCCCCCCGGATTCGTTGAATTCGATTCTGTTCGATCCAATATTGAAAGGTGGTAAAAATACTATCCCAGACTCCCCTGGGGTTGGTGAAGAAGGTGGTATAGAGCGTAATGTATATACCTATAAACATGAAGGATGCAAGGAGGAGGGGGAATTTGTGCTCCCGTAGAAAGTTTTGAGCTTCTCTTAGAAAAGACCTGTCAGCCGTAAACAACTGACCATCATTCGGGGTTCGGGATTTCTTCCCCTTGCCTGAGGAAAGGTCCTTCTTATTTTTTACAACGAACTGCCGGCGACGAATTACAAACTCATAGACCACGCCAAACGTGACAAAAATAAAGGTATGAATATAGGCCGTCAATTTAATGGTAAACAGGAAGGCCAGAGAGATCGCAAGACCATACAGATAAGATCTGTTATTCAGATCTTTAAGGTATTTAATAAAAAAAATAACCGGAAGCAGGGTGAATACAGCCACGTAGCTGTCATGGGCTAAAAATCTGCTAAAATAAAGATTAATAGGAGACAGGGCCAGAAACGTTGCGGCAGCCAGAACCCCCTTTTCCCCAAGCTGTTCCTTTAAATAATAAGTCAGTCCAACCAGGGCCGTTCCAAAAAGGGCTACCGATAACCGGGCGGTAAAATTACTGACCCCAAACAGGAAAAAGAACAGGGTATTGATATGAAACAGAAAAGGCCCATGCAGCATAGGAAAGTATTGGTATCCCCTACCTGTATAAAGGTTCCAGGAATAGGTGGCATAGAGACTTTCATCATGGTGATAGGGTTTTTCACCCAACTGGAATAACCTCAGAAACAAAGCAAACCCGAGGATTCCCAGAAAAAGGAGATGGAAGGTATCCAAAAACCTTGTTTTTTCCTTTGGTAAGGTCATCGTTTTATAAGAAGTTTCTGTCATCATAGAAAAATATTTAAAGCATCAACCAGACAGGAAGTCAATAGCTAAATAACCTGTGGGTTCAATTTATGGATTATTTTACCGAACCCTCATTCTTTTCTTATTTTATTGACACCCTTGATAAAAAGATATAAAAATATCTGTAATTCTTAAAAAAATAAAGCACCTGTATAGCTTATTACATTAAATCTTTAAATCTAATCTGAAGAGAGGTCGACGATGAGTCTTCGAGATAGTTATGAATACCTGGATCCAAATTTCGATAGGTCTAAGCTTATAGATTTAGATTATGAGGTAGATTTTGATCCTGACTTTGGTCCTGATCCTTACCTGGAAGAAGGTATAAAACAGGGTAAGCTTCCCTGCTCGGAAAAACAGTTTTGGTACGTTTCTAAAGTTATATGGCCTGTGGAATCTTCCTTTAGACGTGTCCTTGTAGCCCAGGATGACCTGATCAAGTATACCACCCTGGGGCTTTTTGCCGTGGGAGATCGGGATCTGGGTCATTTGGGACGCGGTCATGTGCTGTACGAGGATGACCCAGGTAAGGGAAAAACCCTGCTGGCTACCATCCCCTCGAAGGTGCTTGGAGGCAAGTGGGAACGGTTTCAGGGTGCCAACGACAACGTACCGGCAGATTTAATCGGAGGCTGGGTGGTGGATGTGGATGAAAACGACAAGCGCTATTTCCGGTTTGTCCCCGGGGCCGCTTTTGCAGATTTCCTGCTTCTGGATGAAATAAACCGAAATACTCCTAGTTTTTTGGGTGGAGCTCTTTTGGAATTGTTGGGTGAAGGGAAAGTTACTTCCCGGGGTGTGACCTATTCCACCAGGCCCTTTGCCATTATGACCATGAACTGGATTGAAGCCGAAGGGACCTATCGAATTCCCCCGCCGCTTTTGGATCGAACCATGTTTAAGATTATTGGCAGGCCCTTTACAGCGGAGGAATATGCAGAGATTTTAGAACGAACCAGTAGTTTTGTAGATTTTGAGCTCAAGCAGGTATGCGATGTAAAACTGGTCGACGAGATTCGCAGGTTCATCCATCAAAACGTTTATGTCAGTAAGTTGATCCGTCAGGCCATGGGTCGATTTATTACCATTTCCCATAACCCGGTTAATTACCTTCGGTGGTTCCATGAAAAATTTCAAGCTCCTATTATCCTATGTGGAATTTCCGCCCGAGGGGCAACCCATTGGGAAGGGGCGGCAAAGGTCCACGCCTTTAGACACTATCGAAACTATGTTTTGCCGGAAGACGTAAAGGAAGTTCTGCTACCGGTCTTTAGGCATCGCATAGTTTTTGCGCCCTCCGTGCTTGAATTTTTCTCTGAGGAATTGATGAAAACAGATCCCGAGGACCTGCCTGAGCCTTTGCGAAAAATTCTTAAGAAAACACTGGCCCGGTTTGATAAAATCAACTCCAGCATTACAGCGGATATCATTTTGCAAACTCTGATTGAGGAGGCCTGGTAGGTATGACCCTCTCTATACCCGTTGTAAAACCTGTCGGACGCCTTCCACTTAAAATTCGAAAGGTTATGACTTCGGTATATACCGGTGTGCATAATAGCCTTATAAGTGGAAAAGGATTGGATTTTAAGGGATTTCGCCCCTATAGAAGTTCTGATAATCCCCTCCATATTGATGATTCTGTATCCGAGAGGATCTCGAATATGCCGGATCTTGAGCCCTGGGTGCGGACCTATTATGCGGAAAAAACCATCCGTGTGATTTGCATTTTGGATACCAGACCCTCTATGGCGGCTCCGATCCGAAAGCAGGAATACGCCACAGAACTCCTCTGGCTGTTTGCGCTCTCCGCTTTTGAAAACCAGGATCCTTTTCGCCTCATCTGTTTTCATCCAAAATGGTCCTACGATTCAGGGTGGAATATGTCGGAGGAACACTTTAAGATGTTTCTTCGGGCTTTGTCTCAACAACGGGTACGTGCTTTTCCACCCAAGAAGAATTTAGATATGTTCGGTCTTCTGGCCCCTTTCCGGCTCCGAGATACGTTGGTGATTGGAATTTCTGACTTTACCACACCGTGGGATCGAGAAATGGAGTCTTTAAGACGCCTGAATATGCCTAAGAGAAATATCCGTGCCATTCTCTGTGGATTGGATGAATGGAAGGGATTTTCCCCTCAAAGCTATGGGGTAACCTTTATAGACCCAGACACCCGGGTATTCCACCAGGATGATTTACGAAAAGAAGGTGACACGGATCGCAGACGACAGAAAGCTCAAGATCGTTTTCAGTCGATAGCTCAGGTGGCCCGCTCTCGTTCGACGATATTTATCCCTATTCCCCTCCTCGAAGATCCCATTGGCACGGTTAAAAGAACTTTTCCACAATCCTGACTCCCAAATAAGAAATCCTCGGATACCCCGGCGAAAATTTTAAGTATCCGTATCCATTTAGTAGGTGGAAAAAGAAACACCTCCTTAGCCCCCCTCCAGGGGGGACTTCGGTCAGGAGCCATTCCCCTTTAAGTCCCCCCTGGAGGGGGGCTAAGGAGGTGTTCTTCTCTGCTTATCCTGGCGCATATGGAGGCCGGGGGTGAAGGCGGAGAGGGGCACAAAATTTACTTTACCAAGTAATGTTATCGTTTTTAACGGGATAACGGCTTACCAGTCACAGGGAAACCGGCTGGAGAAACTGAGAAAAAATCCGGTCTATAAGAAATCCAAGGTTTTTTTAAAGAGATTTATTGATTTTTTGCTAAGATACTGAGTTAAAAAGGCTTGCTAAATTTCCACAGGGATTCGAACGTTCTCTCAATATAAAAATTATTAAAAATTATTGACCGGATTTAACTTGTGAGATATATCAACCTCCATAGGGAGGAGTGACTGCTATGAACTATGAAACCTTGATTCTGGACAAGAAAGGACCGGTTGCAACCATTACTCTCAATCGGCCGGAAAGTTATAATGCCTTAAATAATACTTTAGGAAAGGAATTTCTGGAGGCTATCTTACACTGTGGCGAAGATCCAGGTATCCGGACGGTAGTTATTACGGGGGCCGGAAAAGCATTTTGTGCCGGTGGAGATGTGAAGAGTTTTAAAGATAATCTGGATTCTATTTCCATTTTTCTTAAACAACTTATTCTCTATTTTCATACGGCTCTTTCCGAGATTACCCGGATGCCAAAACCTGTGATTGCAGCGGTCAACGGGGTTGCAGCGGGTGCCGGGATGAGCCTGGCTATGGCTTGTGACATGGCTGTTGCCGTTGAAACGGCCAGGTTTACCATGGCCTATACCGGCATTGCGGCTACCCCGGATGGGAGTTCTACTTATTTTCTTCCCAGACTGGTGGGATTGAAACGGGCCATGGAATTGGTGTATACCAATCGTGTGCTAACGGCCAAAGAAGCCCTCGAGTGGGGACTTATCAATCAGGTGGTCTCTGAATCAGACTTTAAAGCCGCCGTGGAGACTCTGGCCGGACAACTGGCTCAAGGCCCTACCTGGGCTTTAGGACACACCAAGCGCCTTCTCTACCTCAGTGAGCATGCTTCTTTAGAAACTCAGATGGAAAATGAAGCTCAATTTATTGCCATGGCCGGAAAAACAATGGATTTCAAAGAGGGCATTACGGCCTTTGTGGAGAAACGAAAAGCGCAATTTCAAGGAAAATAACAGAAACAGGAAACAAGAAGCAAGAAGCAGGAAGCAAGGCCCAGAAAGTAAATTCCTTGCTTTTTACTCCTGGCTTCTTGTCCCTTACCCTTTAGGGGGAGCTTCCTGCCCTTTGCGTTAAAGAAGTGTACTTATTGGAAGGCCACCAGATTACCAAACGGTTTGGAGGACTGGTCGCTTTAAATAAAGTCGATTTCTTCATTAAGCCTGGAGAGATTTTAGGCTTGATCGGCCCCAATGGAGCCGGAAAGACCACGCTCTTTAATGTAATTACCGGCGTCTACACTCCGAGCTCGGGAACAATCCTGTTTAGGGAAATCCCTATATCCGGACTCAAACCCCATCAGATTTGCCACCTGGGAATTAGCCGAACCTATCAACTGGTTAGACCTTTTCCTTCGCTGACGGCTCTTCAAAATGTTTTGGTTGGGATCTACTTTGGACAGGCTAAGCGGTCCACCCGGTATGGAGCAGAAGGAAAAGAGGAAAAAACAGGAGGGGGAAGAAAAAAGGATGCGGAACAGGAAGCCTTAGAACTTCTGGACTTTCTTGGGCTTTCCCACAAAGCCCATACTTTAGCCAGGAATCTAACCATAATGGAACGAAAACGTCTGGAAATTGCCAGGGCCTTAGGTACTCATCCACAACTTCTGTTACTGGATGAAGTCATGGCCGGTCTTACACCATCGGAAATCTCTTCCACCATGTTCCTGATCCGACAAATCCGGGAGAGAGGAATTACCATTTGCCTGATCGAACATATCATGAAGGCTATTATGGAACTTTCAGATCGGGTGGTGGTTCTCCACCATGGAGAAAAGATAGCTGAAGGAACTCCCAAAGAAGTGGTCCACGATCCAGGCGTGGTCGCCGCTTATCTTGGGGAATAACCCTATGGAAATACTTTCTGCCTTACCGGTTCAACTACTCCATGGCCTGGTCTATGGAATGCTTTTATTTCTGGTTGCCTCCGGACTCACCTTAATCTTTGGAATGATGGGCGTACTTAATTTTGCCCATGGAACTCTCTACATGTTGGGAGCCTATTTTTCGTTTACAATCCTTCAAGCAACCGGAAATTTCTGGCTCAGTCTACTCCTGGCTCCGATCCTGGTAGGGGGTATTGGAATCTTAATCGAAAGGTTCCTGCTTAGAAAAATCCATACCTACGGCCATGCCCATCAATTGCTGCTTACCTTCGGAGTTGCTTTTATCATTGAAGAACTGGTTAAGTGGATCTGGGGAAATGAGCCGTTGTTTGTAGAAATTCCGGCCATCTTATCCGGCTCCGTCCATTTTCTGGGTATCTCCTACCCGACTTACCGTCTCTTTATTCTGGCAACCTCGCTGGTCGTTTTTGCCATCCTGTTTATGATTCTCTTTAAAACCCGAGCAGGAATTATCGTTCTGGCTGCCGTATCTAACAGGGATATGGTTAATGCCCTGGGGATCAATGTTCCCCTAGTCTTTACAGTTCTTTTCGGTGTCGGTGCAGCCCTGGCCGGTTTGGCCGGAGTTATCGGAGGTCCTTACCTGATCACCCACCCAGGTATGGCTGCCACCATTATTGTAGATCTGTTTGTCGTTATCGTTGCAGGAGGTCTCGGCTCCATTCAAGGTGCCCTACTGGCCTCGTTTTTGGTCGGAGAGCTTCAATCCTTGGGAGTTTTATTCATTCCAGAACTGGCCATTGTCTTTGAATTCTTGTTGATGGCCGTGATTTTGATCATCAAACCCGAAGGATTATTGGGAGAGAAAGGATAATGAACAGAAAAATCCTCTACCAACTCAGTGTTTTGATCGTTCTGGTTATTCTTGTTTTCATGCCGACTCTCATTTCAGAATATAAACTCAATCTGATTATCAGAATGGCCATCTATGCCCTGTTTGCCGTAAGCTACAATATTCTGTTTGGGCAGGCCGGGTTACTTTCATTCGGCCACGCGGCTTATTTCGGGATGGGGGCCTACGCCACACTTTTTCTCTTTAAACACGTTAAGATGCCCCTTATAGGAGGTATTTTATCCGGTGGTATGCTTGGAGGGCTTCTGGGACTCGTGTTCGGGATTTTCGTAGTTCGACTCGGAGGGGTTTCCTTTGGCCTTCTGACCCTGGCTTTTAATCAGTTTATCTACGCTGTAGCCGAAAAATGGCGATCGGTCACCGGCGGAGAAGATGGTTTGACGGCCAGTCGACCCGATATGTATATCCCGGGAATTGGAGAGGTGGAAATGTTCAGCACGGTCCACTGGTACTACTTTGTTCTGATTACGGTACTCCTCTCTATCTTCGGGTGCTGGTACTTCACCAAGACCCCTCTAGGCCGTCTAAACCTCTGTATGCGAGAGAATGAAGAACGTGCCGGGTTTATCGGTTATAATACCTACCTTTCCAGGTTGATCATTTATGTTATCTCGACGTTTTTCGCCGGAATTGCAGGAGCTTTAGCTTCATCCTTTCAGGAATTTGTGTCTACTTCGTTTATTAACTTAGATAAATCTGCCGAGGTCCTGATGATGACCTTTATTGGAGGAGGAGGAACGTTCGTCGGTCCTATCCTGGGAGCCTGTTTTCTGATTTACATCAACGATCTTCTCAGCACCCTTACCGAAAGGTGGGCCGTAATCCAGGGAGCTATCTTTATCCTGCTGGTTCTTTATGCCCCCCGGGGACTTTCTGGACTTGCAGAGTCCCTGACGAAAATACTGGATAAAACAGGCGAAGTACAAAGGGCTTAGAAGCAGAGATATCCCAAAACTCTTGGGATTGCTCCATAACTGAAAATAAGGGATTCTATAAGTTGAGGAACACATTGAATGGAAAACGAGGTCTTATTGGAAATAAGGGGACTTTATAAAGATTTTAGTGGAATCAAAGTTATTGAAGGAATCGATTTATCTGTAAAAAAGGGTGAACGACATGCCATCATCGGTCCTAATGGAGCCGGAAAGACGACCTTTTTTAACCTTTTAACGGGGCGGTATAAACCTTCCAGAGGGCATATCTACTTCAATGGCCAGGAGATCACGGGATGGCCTCCCCATAAGATTAACCGGATGGGAATCTCCCGGTCCTTTCAAATTACCAATATTTTTCCTGGATTGACCGTTTTTGAAAATGTGCGGGCGGCAGTTCTTTCAAAAAATCATATTCGGTTTAATCTTATTTCCCGGGTAGACCGGATGAAAAATATCACCGAAGAAACCTACTTTATCCTCCAAAAAATAAATCTCCTGGACAAAAAGGATCAACCGGCCGGAGAACTTGCATATGGAGAACAGCGGGCCCTGGAAATCGGGATTACCCTGGCCACAGATCCCGCACTGATTATGCTGGATGAACCTACGGCCGGTATGTCCATCGCCGAAACCCGGGAAGTGGTTAAGCTTATTGATCAATTAACCCGAGGAAAAACCCTGATGATTATTGAACATGATATGGAAGTCGTCTTTACTCTGGCGGATGTAATTACCGTGATCCATTATGGAAAAGTCCTGGCAACCGGAAAACCCGGAGAAATAAGGGGGAATCCGTCGGTCAAAGATGCCTATTTGGGAGAACATGTAAATTGAGGAACCTGCCAAACTTCCGGAGTTTAAAAACAACCCAACTGCCCCTCCTTCCCCTCTTCCATTTCCCCCGTTGACAGGAGGGTTTTAGGGGATTCAGTTATTCAGAAATTTTTTTCAAGCTCCGGAGAAGCGGCTGGTTAAACAGGTCGCCCCGCCGGGGCTAACCTTCTTATCCTAGTGCCTAGGCCCCTTAATCCCCTTTCCGACTCGGGAAGGGGGCCTTGAGGATGGTCTGGATCCTAACTCTCCCAGAGAAGGGAAGTTAGAGGGGTCAGGTCCAAAAAACCTGCTCCGGAAAGCCGTCAATGGGGAGAGAGGAAAGCCGGTACTTCGTCTATGCTGGAATTAAAATCGGTTAATACCTACTACGATAAAAGTCATATCTTGCACGATGTTTCGCTTAAAGTCTACGGTGGAGAGATTGTGGCGTTACTGGGTCGAAATGGGGTTGGAAAGACAACCACCCTGAAAACCATCATGGGTTTGACCCCACCCCGTAGCGGTTCTATCCTCTTCAAAGGAAAAGAGATAGCCGGTCTAAAACCTTTTCAAATAGCCCGGGCCGGGATTGGTTTTGTACCTGAAGAACGCTGGATTTTCCCGAAATTAACCGTCCATCAAAATCTCCTGATTGGAATCAAAACCGGCCCGGCGGCCAGGGAAAAATCTGAAAAAGGCTGGAATTTAGATAAATGCTATGAGTATTTTCCGGCCCTTCGAGAAAGGAAAAATCTCAAAGGAGGGGTTCTCTCCGGCGGTGAAAAACAGATGCTGACCATTGCGCGAACCCTGATGGGAAACCCTGAATTAATTCTCATCGATGAACCTACAGAAGGACTTGCCCCTAAAATTGTAGAAGCCGTACGTAACATCATTCAAGAAATCAACCAGACGGGAACTACCATCCTTCTGGTAGAGCAAAAACTGGCTATTGCCTTAGCTTTAGCCAGTCGAATTTATGTCATGAGTAAAGGAACGATCCAATGGGAAGGAACTCCGGAGGATCTACGTCAACAAGAGGAGGTGCGAAAGAAATATCTGGAAGTATCCCAATGAAAACCCATCCATGGTCTGAGAGCTTTTAAAGGTCTTTCAAGAAAAGAATTTTGACCGGGGTTGAAGGAGGTTTAAATATATTAAGTTTCAGTTTGATAGGGACCTGTCACCATCCAGTAAAAATTTTAACCTGCTATCCACTGTAATCTGCAGATTCAAGGATTCCGTAGATTGCAAAGGATCAGGGGATTAAATAACCATGAAAAAAAATCTGCTCATCTTTATATTGTCTCTCACTTTGGCTGTAGGGGTTATTTTGATCTGGTTTATAAATCTTCAGGCTGAAGAACCTCCGATTATACTAGGAGTCAATGAGATTCGCTCGGGAGCTTTTAAATCCAATGGAGATCGCATTATCTGGGGTATTGAAGCGGCTGTGAAGGAAGTCAACGACGCCGGAGGACTTCTGGGGAGAAAGGTTGAAATTGTCGTGGAGGACAATCAGATGAAAAACGATATCGCGGTCCAGAAGGTGAAAAAACTCATTCTTGAGGATCAGGCCATTGCCATTCTCCAGGGATCGTCCAGTAGTGTAGGAGGCGGTATCGCACAAACCATGCCCCGGTACAAAAAGATTTATCTGGATTTGGCTGCGGAAGCCGTCAGTATCACCGGGGAGAACTTTAATCCCTATGTATTTCGGACCTGTCTCAATGCCGCCATGCACGTAAAGGGTCTGGCCAGGTATTTTGCCAGTAAGGGCTATAAAAAGGTCTTCCTCATCAACCAGGATTACTCCTGGGGACACGATGTAGCCGACTATTATGAGAAATTCATCAAAGCCTTTGCGCCCGACACCCAGATTGTGGGTAAGGAATTCCATCCCATATTTAATAAGGATTTCGGTCCTTATATCAGCAAAATTAATGCCTCAGGAGCTGAGTACGTTATCAGTGGAAACTGGGGAACAGACCTGGCCCAGTTGATGATCCAGGGAAGGCAATTTGGAATGAAAATATTGGTAGGAGGAACCTTCTTTGATGATGATGGGGTTATGAATATTGTTCGGGAGAATGCCCTTGGTTCTATCACGGCCAACATGTACCTGGCAGGCATAGATACCCCCAGTGCTAAAGCCTTTGAAGAGAATTTTAACAAACTCAGTGGAGGAAAATGGCCGGTTTTTGTAGCCATGGAAGCCTATCTTGGAACCAAGATGTTCTTACAGGCCATCAAAAAAGCAGGTTCTCTGGATACCGAAAAAATTATCGAGGCTTTTGAGGGGATGTCCATGGAAGGTCCCATTGGAACTTTAACCATGAGAAAAGAGGATCATCAGATACAAACCCCGGTCGTCATAGGGGAAGTGGTAGAAAAGACCCCCTATTATGATTTCCCTTATCCCAAGCCCCTTATGATCATTCCAGCCGAGGAAGTCTCCATGAGTCTGGAGGAAAGTGGTTGGAAGGGATGGCAGAAGAAGGAATAGAACGGGAAGGGATCTATCATTACCAGAAGTGGCGCGATGAAACCATCGCTTCACTTCTACTCCTGATCAAACAGATTACCTCGCTCCTGCCATTACCGGCAAGGAAAAGATATAAGCAGGAAGGATAACCATGAAAATCAAGGTAATTAATCCCAATACAACCGAAAGTATGACCAAGAAAATCGGCGAGGCGGCCCGTGCCGTTGCTGCTCCGGGAACCGAAATTCTGGCCTGTAATCCCACCATGGGACCTGTCTCCATTGAAGGACATTACGACGAGGCTATCAGTGTCCTCGGGATGTTGGAAGAGGTTCGTAAAGGCGAAGAAGAAGGTGTGGATGGCTATGTTATCGCCTGTTTCGGCGATCCTGGCCTGCTGGCTGCCCGCGAAATTGCACGGGGACCTGTGATCGGTATTGCCGAAGCAGCCATGCATGCAGCCAGCTTCATTGCAACGGGTTTCTCCATTGTAACTACCCTGGCCCGTACCTGTGTCATTGCCCGACAACTGGTCGAGAATTACGGTATGACCCGATTTTGCAGAAATATCCGGGCTACAGACCTGGCGGTGCTGGAGCTGGAAGAAGAAGGTTCCAACGCACGACGGATCATTACCGAAGAGTGCCGTCGGGCCCTCCTTGAAGACAAATCCGGAGCTATCGTTTTGGGTTGTGCAGGAATGGCCGATCTGACTTCCCAAATCTCCCGGGAAATCGGGGCCCCTGTGATCGACGGCGTTGCGGCTGCAGTCAAATTTGTGGAGGCCCTGGTAGGGTTAGGTTTGGGTACCAGCAAGGTCGGTGACCTGGCGTACCCCCTGGTCAAAACCTATACGGGGATGCTACGTCCTTTTGCCCCGTCCAGCAAGAAGTAAAATCAAGTTTGTCCTTTGTTTATTCTTCCTCGAAGCAAACAAGGGATAAAGGATAAAAGACCATGCCGGAATTCGATTTAATCGTACGAGGTGGGACCCTGATCAACGCAGCTAGTACCCGGATTGCCGATATAGGCATCAAAGAGGGTAAGATCAGTGCCCTTGGAGAGAATTTATCGGGAAGTACAAGAGAAGAAATCGATGCAACGGGTCTTTATGTATTTCCAGGTTTAATCGATGCCCACGTTCATTTCAATGAGCCGGGTCGGACCGAATGGGAAGGATTGGCTACAGGGAGCCGGGCGTTGGCAGCCAACGGGGTTACAGGTTTTATCGATATGCCGCTCAACTCCACCCCACCGGTTACAGATGGAGCTACCTTTGAAGCTAAAAAAGCCTGCGCAGAGCGGGAATCCATTATAGATTTTGGTCTTTGTGGCGGCATGATCCCCGGTAATGCCCGGGGAATGATCGAACAATGGCAACGAGGAGCCCTGGCTTTCAAGGCTTTCATGTGCTTCTCAGGAATTGAAGACTATCCCTGGTGTGATGATGCCGCTCTGTACGATGGAATGAAAGTGGCAGCGGATTTGGGGGCTATAGTGAGCGTCCATGCTGAAAACCACGATATTGTTACAACACTCACCGCACGGGCAAAACTCAAAGGAGATCACTCGGCGGCTGCTTACGAGGCTACCCGTCCGCCTATCACCGAAGTTGAGGGTATCCAAAGGGCTCTGCTTCTGGCTTCCCATCGAGATGCCCCACTGCATATCTTGCATGTTTCATCACGGGAAGGAATCCTGGCAATACGAGAAGCCAAAACAAAAGGAATAAATGTATCCGCCGAGACCTGTCCCCATTATCTGATCTTTGAACTGGAAGACGTTGATGTCCTAGGCCCTGTAGCTAAATGTGCACCCCCTATTCGGGGTGGAGTTCATCGAGAGGCCTTATGGAGGGCTATTGAGGATAGAACCCTGGATATCATTGTATCGGATCACTCTCCCAGCCCACCGGAGCTTAAAGCCAGAAAGCTTCTGGACGCCTGGGGAGGTATCCCGGGCTGTCAATTTGGTCTCCCGGCTATGCTGGAATACGGCTATCACCAACGAGGTATCCCCCTTAATCGAATCGTGGAACTCTATAGTACCAGACCGGCCCAACGGTTTAACCTGGCTCCCGCAAAGGGATCCATCACCGTCGGTGCCGATGCCGATATTGCATTAGTAGATCTTCATAAAACAATCACCCCCCGGGCAGAGGATATTTTATATCGCCACAAACAGAGTCCATACCTGGGACGTACCTTACGCGGAACTGTTGTTCGAACTATCCTGCGGGGTCGGACGGTGTTCGCAGAAGGTCGTATTATCGAGGATGGTCGACGAGGTCAGATGATGATAAGATATTAAGGTAGTCAAGGACCTCTGTTGATTTTATATGAGTTTTAAGGATCCCTTTGTAAAAATTTTAACCACTCTGACTTTTCTGATAGCCCTGATCTTAATCCCTGTAGACCCTGTCCGCTTATACAGGGCGAAGCCTGTTAAAATAATGCCGTTGGGTGATTCCATCACCCAATCGGATTCTCAACATAACAGCTACCGCAGGAACTTATGGCAAAAGCTCAAAGCCGACGGATATAATATAGACTTTGTCGGAAGCCAGAAGGAAAACTTCGGAGGCCCGCCTCCGAATCCTGATTTTGATCTGGATCACGAGGGCCATTGGGGCTGGCGGGTGGATCAAATCCTGGAAAAAATCGATGGATGGGCAACCACTTATCAACCGGATATCGTGCTGATTCACCTGGGACATAACGATCTGGGCCGGGGGCACAGTATCTCCAGTACCGTTCAAGAATTGGGCGAAATTATAGATATCTTACGTCGTCAGAATGCTCACATAATCGTGCTTTTGGCCCAAATCATTCCAACCTATCCACCCAGTCCTGCCATTCAAAAGTTGAATGCAGAGATATCCCGGCTGGCCATGGCAAAAAATACTAGGGAATCCCCTGTTCTTCTGGTTAATCAAGCCGAGGGTTTCGATGCCCGGGAGGATACCTTTGATGGCCTCCATCCCAATGAATCGGGAGAGGAGAAAATGGCCACCAGGTGGTACACGGCCCTGGTTAAGGTTCTTAGAAGTAAAACAAATCCTCCTTAGTCCAGGGTCCACTTAGTTTTACTTAACGTTTAAGTGGCCCTCACCCCCGGCCCCTCTCCCCCTCCCCGTCCACGGGGAGGGAAGGGGTGGGGGCGGAGAGGGGCTGAGGGTGAGGGCCTGGGATCCATGAAACTCATTTCTGTTAATATAGGAAGTCCCCGTCCTATAACCTGGAAGGGCAAGATCGTGATGACGGGAATTTTCAAAGAACCTGTCCGGGATCGCCGTATTTTACTACAAAAATATAATCTGGACGGGGACCGACAGGCAGATCTGTCGGTACATGGGGGGGAGAACAAAGCAGTTTACGTATACCCTTCTGAACATTATGGGTTTTGGCAGCAACAATTCCCTGGCATGAACCTGCCCTGGGGTATGTTCGGTGAGAACTTCACCACCAAAGGTTTATGGGAAAATGAGGTCCATAAAGGGGATCGATTTCGAATCGGCTCGGCTGAAGTCATGGTTACGCAACCCCGAATGCCCTGTTACAAATTGGGGGTCAAGTTTGGGAGGGCCGACATCATCCGGAGGTTTCTGACCAGTGGTCGTACGGGATTTTATCTCACGGTTTTACAGGAAGGAGAAGTTGGAGCCGGAGATGTCATTGAATTAATCCACCGGGATGAAAGCCAGGTTACAATTGCAGAGATGGTCTGGCTTACCCGTGGGAGAAAGAAGTAATCTCAACCTGCGCTTCAGTTAAGTTTCACCTTGACACTAACTGCCGGGGGGAGTTTTGTAGAGTTACCGGGTATATCCGGTTAAGAGACTATCTTGGGTAAGGCCTGAGAAGGTGTCTGCTGAGGTAGGTAACTTCAACCAGATACTTTCGTTACAAAAGGAAGGTGTTATGAAATTCCCACGTTATGGTTTTCTACCTGGATGGATGTTCTTGTGGATAATCTTCTCCGCTTCATTGGTACAAAGCGAAGAAAAGGATATCAGTCAGGTTCGTAAGATTCTCGAAGAAGGTGGGATCAAATTTGTTGAAGCAATTAACAAAGGGGATGCCTCTGCAGCGGCTGCCCTTTATGCCGATGATGCCATCCTTATGCCACCGAATAGTGAAATGATCAAAGGAAGGTCGGCGATCCAGGAATTCTGGCATACGAGTATTCAAATGGGCATAAAGAATGTAAACACAACCGTTGTGGATATCCAGGTAAGTGGAGATCTGGCCTACCGAATCGGGAAATACACCCTTACCGTCCAGCCTCAGGATCATCCCCCGGTAACCGATTCGGGTAAATTTCTCGATATATGGAAACGGCAGGCGGATGGTTCCTGGAAAATTCAGGTAGATACCTGGAACAACGATATGTCAGGACATCATGGTCAACAGTAATATAGAAGCCACCTGGGCTTATCATAATGCAACGAAACACTCCTATTGGAGTGTCCGTAACCAGCCCCATTTTTTAGATTGGGAGAATCAGCCTCTTCCGTTTAAAATTTACTCTACCCTCGAACCTATTTCTTTACCAAATCCCATGGATCCACCGGAGATGGCTGCAGGAGCGGCCATCTCCGGAGTGAACATCCGACCGGAAGGAGATTGTATCCCAGATCTTACTACCCTGGCACGAATTCTTTATTTCTCTGCAGGTATTACCCGGCGAAGGACTTATCCCGGCGGAGAGATTTACTTTCGTGCGGCTGCTTGTACAGGAGCGCTCTACGAAATAGAACTCTACCTGGTCTGTGGTAACCTGCCCGATCTGGAAGCCGGGGTTTATCATTTTGGTGTACGGGATTTTGCCCTCAGGCGATTACGTCGGGGAGACTATCGGGGAATATTGGTAAAGGCCAGTGGAGATGAGCCTGTCATCTCTCAGTCCCCGGCAATCCTTATCTGTACCGGAACCTATTGGCGCAATGCCTGGAAATACAGGGCTCGAACCTATCGGCATTTCTTTTGGGATAATGGAACCATCCTGGCCAATCTTCTATCGATCTCTACATCACTCCAGGTGCCTGCGCGGATTGTGTTGGGGTTTGTGGACGAGGAAGTGAATCGGCTATTGGATCTCGATACCCGGCGTGAAGTGGCTCTCTCACTGGTACCTCTGGGTCGGGTTACCGAACCACCCCCGGCGGTCCAGGAAGAAATCTTACCCCTCCATCTTGAAACGGTTCCCCTGTCCAGGCGAGAAGTGGATTATCCCAGTATGAGAAAGATGCATGAAGCCTCCATGCTTACGAGCCCTGAAGAGGTCCGCATCTGGCGAAGCGGAACTTTCCAGATATCGACTCCGGAACCGACAGGAAGGCTTTTTCCCCTCCCACCCTATCGGGAGGAAGAACTGCCTGTGGATCCCATTCACAAGGTTATCCTGAGGCGGGGGTCTTCGAGACAGTTTGCCTGGGAGTCGATTTCCTTTGTACAACTCTCTATTTTACTCTCTCTGGCTACACGAGGAATATCTGCGGATTTTCTTGAGCCTTTCGGTACACAACTCAACGACCTCTACCTCATAGTCCATGCCGTGGAGGGCCTGCCTCCGGGTGCGTATTTCTTTCGTCGGGACAGAAAAGCCCTCGAACTACTTAAAGAAGGAGACTTCAGGCAACAGGCAGGCTATTTAGGGCTTGAGCAGGAATTACCGGCAGATGCCAGTGTGGATGTCTTTTTTCTTGCAGATCTCCATGGGATATTGGAACGGTTTGGGAACCGGGGCTATCGGGCGGTTCAACTGGAAGCGGGCATTCTAGGAGGAAAACTCTATCTGGCGGCGTATGCCCAACGCCTGGGTGCAACGGGTTTGACCTTTTATGATGACGCAGTCGTGGAGTTCTTCTCGCCCCATGCTGCTGGAAAAAGTACCATTTTCCTGGTAGCAGTAGGGGTAGGGATTAAACCGAAGTCTTAACCAGAAGGATGAAGGAGTGGAAAAATGATCCATACACCGATTTGCGACCTTCTCGGAATTACCCATCCCATTGTTCTGGGTGGAATGAGTACCGGAACCTCTGTACCCCTGGTTGCTGCTGTCTCCAATGCAGGTGGACTGGGTATTCTGGGAGTTACCGGAATGAGCGCTGCTCAGATAAATGAACAGATTACTGCCATTCGGGCTACGACCAACAAGCCTTTTGGGGTAAATTACCTTTTATTCCGAACCGACGATGCAAGCTTTGAGGCTGCTCTGACTGCCGGAGCTCCGGTTATTTCCACTGCCTGGGCACGTTCTAATCAAGACCTGCGATCCTATTTTGACCGTGTACACGAGGCCGGATTAAAGGTTATTCACATGGTTAGCGAAGTTCCCGAAGCCATACGGGCCGCTGAAGCGGGGGCCGACGTCATTATCGCCCAGGGTACCGAGGGGGGTGGCCACGTGGGGTGGATGGCCTCCATGGCCCTGATACCCATGGTGGTAAGGGTGGTTGCACCGCGCCCTGTACTTGCGGCAGGGGGCATCGCCGACGGACGTGGATTGGTTGCCGCTCTGGCCCTGGGAGCAGAGGGAGTTCTCCTGGGAACCCGCATGCTGGCCACCGAGGAATCACCCCTTCACCCTAATCTCAAGCAGGCTATCATCCGAAGTGACGGTCATGACACCGTACTGACTGAGATCCCGGATATTGCCACCGGACAAATCTGGCCGGGAGCCATGGCCCGTGCTCTGCGTAACCGCTTCATCGAACGCTGGGCCGGAAGAGAATGGATGTTACGTCAGCGTTACCAGGAGGAGGGTCGGGCAGCCCTGGAAGCCCGATTGGCCGGGGATGTTGAAAATGCCCCTATCCTGTTTGGACAGGATGCCGGACTCATCGATGCCATACTTCCGGCCGGTGAGATCGTCCACCGCATGATTGCCCAGGCAGAAGAAATCATTAAAGGACGCTTGAATCTCCTCATCCAACCCGGGTCATCCCCACAACCCTAACCTGGGATGACTAAATATATAGAATTCTACTTGATTTCTTGCTCTATCCATGATTATTATTTCTTGAATAAGCCTTAACGAATTCATAAGTACGGGCGTACGGCCGTACGCTCCTTTGCAGGAGGGAATCCCATAAATAAATAAAAAACTTTAAGGAGGTCAGTAATGAGCGGTCCGTTGAATAAATATAGCTCTGTTTTAACCCAAAAGCGGTCACAAGTTGGCTCGCAGGCCATGCTCTATGCTACAGGTTTGACCGAAGCAGATATGGATAAAGCCCAGGTTGGTATTGCCAGCATGGGTTGGGAAGGAAACCCTTGCAATATGCATCTTAACGACCTGGCCAGGCTGGTTAAGGCCAGTGTTCAGGAAGCGGGACTGGTTGGATTTATTTTTCATACCATTGGCGTCAGCGATGGGATCTCCATGGGGACCGAAGGGATGAAATATTCGCTGCTTTCCCGTGAAATCATTGCAGATTCCATTGAAACGGTGATGCGAGCCCAATGGTACGATGCCAACATCTCTATTCCCGGATGCGATAAGAACATGCCGGGTACGCTGATTGCCATGGGACGATTAAACCGGCCCAGTATCATGATTTACGGGGGTACGATTCGACCTGGGTTTCTCGGTAACAGGAAGCTGGATCTGGTTTCGGCTTTTGAAGCCTACGGCCAGTTCGTTGCGGGTCAAATAACCGAAGAAGAAATGAAAAAAGTAATTCGATATGCCTGTCCGGGTCCCGGAGCGTGTGGAGGTATGTACACAGCCAACACCATGGCTGCTGCCATCGAGACCATGGGAATGAGCCTCCCTTTTAGTTCCTCCAGCCCCGCTACCAGCGAAGAAAAACGTCGAGAATGTTCCCAGGTCGGCCCGGCCATACGGAATCTGATGGAGAAAGACATCAAGCCCCGGGATATCATGACCCGTAAAGCCTTTGAAAATGCCATTACCATGGTAATGGCCCTCGGTGGCTCTACCAATGCAGTGCTCCATCTTATGGCTATCGCCAAGGCAGTGGAGGTCCCCTTGAGCCTCTCCGACTTTCAAGAAATTGGTTATCGAACGCCTTATATAGCAGACTTGAAACCCAGCGGTAAGTATGTAATGGAAGATCTATACCAGGTTGGGGGAGTACCTGCGGTTCAGAAATTACTCTTGAAGGAAGGGCTACTGCATGGGGATTGCTTGACAGTCACGGGAAAAACCCTGGCCGAAAATTTAGAAAATGCCCCTGACCTCGCCGCAGGCCAGAAAATCATTTTTCCTTTATCCAATCCCATCAAGAAAACCGGCCATCTCCGAATTCTCTACGGCAATCTGGCCCCGGAAGGAGCTGTTGCGAAAATCACCGGCAAGGAAGGTACCCATTTTTCCGGTCCTGCTAAAGTGTTCGATTCAGAAGAAGCCTGCCTTGAAGGAATCGAAAAGGGGAAAGTAGTGGCCGGTGATGTGGTGGTCATTCGTTACGAAGGGCCTAAAGGGGGACCCGGAATGCGAGAGATGCTGTCCATTACCAGTGCTATTATGGGAGCCGGTTTGGGAAGTAGTGTCGCCCTCATCACCGATGGCCGTTTTTCCGGAGGTACCCATGGTTTTGTGGTGGGTCATATAACCCCCGAAGCACAATCCGGTGGCCTTCTTGCTATTGTGGAGGACGGGGACCGTATTACCATTGACGCAGAACAGAATACCATTACCCTGGAAGTACCCCAGGAAGTGATCGATCAACGCCTTGCCAGATGGAGCCCTCCACCTTACAAAGTAACCAAAGGGGTGTTGTACAAATTCATCAAAACTGTTTCTTCGGCCTCGGAAGGATGTGTAACCGATCAATAGAAATTAACAACGGTGAGACAGTCCCGCCTACTTACGGGACTGTCTCTTACCCCTTTGTGTTTCATGAAGTAGAGGCAGTTTGAAATCTGCTTCGGCAGAAGACCCGTATCTTTATCCTATGAAATAGGAATTGAGGTGACGTAGGAAGGAGTAAAATAAAAATGGAAAATACCACGGCCAATCGGATCGAGGAAATTTTACATTTTTGGTTTGGAGACCTTCAAACCATTAACCTGGAAGAGCGCTTGAAGCTTTGGTTTGGTGGAGAGGAAGAAACCGACCGACTCATTCGAGATAAATTCGAGCCGGACCTGCTACAGGCGATAAGTGGAGAGCTTGCTCACTGGGAAGAAACGCCTCGAGGAACTCTTGCCCTGATCATCCTTTTGGATCAGTTCTCCCGTAACATTTATCGGAATACACCCCGAGCTTTTGCCCAGGATGAAATGGCCCTCGGAATATGCCTTCGAGGTATGGATCGAGGTAAAGATCTGGCTCTAGACCTCCTGGAACGGGTATTTTTTTATCTTCCCATGGAACATGCTGAGGATCTGGAGATTCAACGGAAATCGGTAAAGGCTTTTGAAAGCCTCGTAAAGGCAGCTCCACCCAACATGAAAAACCCCTTTGAGAGCTTTCTGGATTATGCCATACGGCATTATGCCATCATCGAGAAATTCGGACGATTTCCCCACCGCAACGAAATTCTTGGCCGGGCTTCGACTCCAGAAGAGCTGGAGTTTCTCACCCAGCCTGGATCTTCTTTTTAATCCGGGTGCTCAGAGCCTCTGAGACCTGGTTCTCTGAAGAATTAAAACAAACCCCTTCTGAGTACGCAAGAAGTGGAAAAGTCCATCCTATACCCAATCGGTATCGAAATGGGATATAAAGTATAAAAACCGCCCCACCCCCTTCCCGTAGGCGCCGGGATAAAAGTGAGATACCTGAAGAGGTCCCCTTCCTCCTCCCTCCGCATGCAGAGAAGAAGGGTAGGGGGCCTACTTGACGACCTGTTTAATCAGGATGGGTATTAGATGCCAGGGTATAGAGTATTTTTCTTAGAGCCGGTAAATCGATGGGTTTGACAAAATGATAATCAAATCTGGCTTCTTGAAAACGAGGTTGGACCAACTCCTCCTTATATACCGTAAGGGCTATCAGGACAACGTTAGACAGGCCTGTTTCTTGTCGAAGCCGCCGGGCTACTTCATAACCGTCCACTCCGGGTAAGCAAAGGTCTAAAAGGATTACCTGGGGCTGAAAGGTTAGAGCTAATTCTATGGCAGTTGGACCATCCTGAGCGGTCTGTACCTCATATCCCCATAGGGTAACCACGTCCCTTAAAGTAGTCAGGGTATCCAGATGATCGTCCACAATCAACACCCGAAGGGGTTTTTGGATTGCCTGAATCCCCTTTGGATCTGATAAACTCTTTGGAGGGGTTTTAAGAGCCGGAAGGCGTACGACAAATTCACTTCCCTGGCTGAGACCTGCACTAAAAGCCTGTACCTTCCCTCCATGCATCTCCACCAAACTCCGCACCAGCGTTAATCCTATTCCAAGTCCCCCCTGTATCCGAGTGAGGGACTGATCGACCTGGATGAATAAATCGAAGATCCGAGAGAGCATGTCCTGGGAAATACCGATCCCCGTGTCCTTCACCCGGAGCACAATTTCTCCCCCTTCTTGATGAGCACTCAGCCAGATACGACCTCCTGGTTCTGTATATTTAGCCGCATTGTTCAATAAATTAACCAATATCTGCTCTAATCGGAGAGGGTCTGCCTCCAGTTGCACAGGTTCTTCAGGTAGAGAGACCAGGAGTTGATGTTGCCTGGCTTCAATAAGAGGACGACTGGTTTCCACGGCGCGGTTTACCACGGTCGCCAGATCCAAAATCTCCTTCTGAAGGGTAACTTTACCACGCGTAATCCGAGAGATATCTAATAAATCGTCGAGAAGTCGGGTCATATACCGGGTCTGTCGTTTTATTACCTCTATAGACCGATGGAGAACTGGATTGTCTAGATCTTGCAAGCGTATAAGCTCCAGAGAATTCCGAATGGGAGCCAGGGGATTCCTTAATTCGTGGGCTAATATAGCCAGAAATTCATCTTTGCGCCGGTTCTCCTCTCGAATTTCCCTGTAGAGCCTGGTATTATGGATGACCTGGGAGGCTTGAGGGACATATAAATCCAACAGATGGAGTTCACGATCTGAAGGAGTATGGGGCTCACGGAAATAAACAACAATGGCTCCCATGATATCTCCACTCTGAGTAAGTAAGGGCGTGCTACAGATAGCCCGATAACCTCCCAAACGTGCAATTGGAAGATAGGAAGTAAGGAGGGGATCTGCTTCTATATCTTCAATAATAAATCGCCGACACTCTAATACGGTCCTTCCACAAATTCCGGCACTCAGAGGTATACGCCTTACGAAGTTCAGATATTCATTGGTAAAGCCGACACTGGCTACCGTATAAAGATCGTCTTTTTCACGATCATAAAGCAGGAGCGTCCCCATGTTGGTGCTTACCAGGGTGGTTGCCGAGGTAATGACTTCTTCCAGAATCCTGTCGAACTCCATCGTCATTGAAAGGTGTGTACTTAACTTATAGAGATGGGCCATATCGGCAAGTTGACGTGCCAGTTCATCTTTCGCCCTGATAAGTTCTTTTTCTGTAACACCTTCAAGAAGGCTGATTATTTGTTTTTGTGTTGCCTCGGCTTCTGCCTGAGCAATTTGCACCTGAAGAAGGAGTTGGGCGTTCTCTTCTTTTATCCTTCTGAGCTCAACGGCATACTGGAGAGTATGGACGAGTAGAGCAGGATTTAGCTGCTCTTTAAAAAGATAAGCTTCTACATCCGCCCTTCTCGCCTGATCTGCAAGCCCTTGATTACCGGAACTTATAAGTAGTACGATGGGTACGGAAGAAGTAACGGCTCGTATCCTTGTAACAACCTCCAAACTACACCTGTCGGATAAGTCCACGAGGACCACATCAAAATTCTCTGCCGTGAGACGCCCTAATCCCTCCTCTAAGAGTTTCACAGATATGAACTCCAATGGAGTCGTACCTAGTTCTGTTAAAAGTTCCTGCAGTAGACAAGAGTCTTCTGAATTGACTTCAAATAGTAAAACTTTAAGGGGTTTATGAGTTACTTTATCCACTCTTATAGACCTGGTGAAGGGGAGAGGTTATAAGGCTTTCACCGACTTGAAGAAGATACAAGGGTTGGTTTTCTAATGCTTAGATTTATTCCTTAAAAGACAAGTTTAAATACTGAGAGGATTTTTTAAGCTACTTTTAAGCTACTAAGGAAGAGATCCTTATCCATCTTACTTAGGTTACGTGCTTTACTTACCTTGCCAGATATATACTAAAACCATTTTATGATAAAGTCAACAAAAATAGCTAAATTTATCTAATATTAGAATAGAAATAACAGATAGAAATGAAAACCCCTATCTGTTGAGGTTAACCTTTGAGGGAGGTTCCCTCAAGGCCCTCAGGATCTTACCTCCGGGTTTTCCATCTTTTGGGAGGGTTCTTCGAAGAGGGTAAGCACGGCAGCCCCATGTACTTCTCCCCGTCGCAAGCGCTCCAGGGCATCCTGGGCTTGTTGAAGGGGAAATACCTGTACCGTTGTTTTAACCGGTACCTTCGGAGCGATGGCCAGGAATTCTTCACCATCCTGGCGGGTCAAATTCGCCACGGAGCGAATAGCCCGCTCTTCCCAGAGCAGGCGATACGGAAAAGAAGGAATATCGCTCATATGAATCCCCCCACAAACCACGATTCCCCCCTTAACCGTTGCAGCGAGAGCTGCCGGAACCAGGGAGCCCACCGGGGCAAAAATAATAGCTGCATCCAACGGTTCTGGAGGTAACTCTGTGGAACTGCCGGCCCAGACAGCCCCAAGCTGGCGAGCAAACTCCTGGGCCTGAATATCACCCGGTCGGGTAAAGGCATAAACCTGTTTCCCCTGAAATATTGCTATCTGAAGAATAATATGCGCAGCAGCCCCAAATCCATAAATTCCCAACCGTTCTACGTTAGGCCCGGCCAGCCGATAGGATCGGTATCCGATGAGTCCCGCACACAGAAGGGGAGCTACTTCTACATCGGAATAAGTTTCCGGTAAGTGAAACCCATAGCGTTGATGGGCAACCGTATATTCGGCATAACCTCCATCAACCGTATAACCTGTAAAAAGTGGACGATCACACAGATTCTCCTGTCCACGTTGGCAGTAACGACACCGACCACAGGTAGATGCCAACCAGGGTATCCCAATTCGGTCACCCACACGAAATCGCTCAACCCGATCCCCCACTTGAATAACCGTTCCTACAATCTCATGACCTAAAATAAGTGGAAGCTTTGGATCGGGAAGTTCCCCTTCAAAAACATGCAAATCGGTGCGGCATACGGCGCAGGCATGAACACGAACTAAAACCTGGTCCGGGTTGGGATGGGGAACAGGTACTTCCCGTGCCTGCAAGGGCTGCTTCGGCGCTTCCAATACCATGGCCTGCATTTTATTTGGAAATTTCATACTCGGTCTTCTCTGTGGAAGTAGGGGCGTATGGAGGTGTGGAAGTAAGGGAGTGTGGAAGTGTGGAGGTGGGGGTGTGTAGGAGAATTTCCACCTCTACTCCCATACTTCCATACTTCAACACTTCCACACTCCCTTACTTCCACACTCCCACACTTCCACGGCCCTTCAGGGAGGGATAAAATCCATAACTTCTGGAAAGTGAATTCCATACTTAGTATTAAAATCACCACCTTTTTTCCTTTACTTTCCTCCTCCCAGCATAGAACATATAGAATATTTATATAATCTCGTCAACGAAAATAACCTTCTAGTATCCATATCAATTTCTTACGAAAATCGTCTTACGATTTTCATGCTTCGTGAGGTCCTGAAAGGTTATGACCGTTTAGCAGGTGGAAAAAGAAACACCCCCCTGTTTCGCCCCCCTTCCAAGGGTATTTTTTTAATCTAACCCCTCCGACTTCCCTTCCCCGGCAGGGAGGAGTCGAGATAGAGGCAATCCTCAAATTCTCCCTTCTCGAGTTTAAGGGCGATCCTGGGAGATCGCTCTGTTAGTAGAAGATCATACCCTTGAGAAAGCAGCCCTGGAATAAAAAAGGTTATATGGAGCCTTTAAAAAAGAAGGCAAAGAAAAGGGGAGATCGATTCTCCTGGCTCTGAGAGGCTACTGTTAAGTAGAAAAATTGGCCGGATTAAGCGGTCGTATAGAGTATGTAGTGGGTAGGACTCAGTTTTTCACTTAATCCGGTCAATGTTGACTTTACTTATAAGGGCAAATTTAATGCCAGAATTTCTCTCATTTAAGATAAGTCCGGTTCCTGACGGGTTGTATACTGTTTTTTGAGTTTTTTTATCCAAAAATCTTGCAATTGTCCTATGGAATAACGTCTAAAAATTAGACGCTTTCCCCATGCAATTTATTCAAATACGATTAGACAGGCTCACCCAAAATCCGGTTATAGAAACGGTCGATTTGCCGCTCCTGTCAAGGTTACAGGATTTATTTAGTGAAAATTTGTATTACCCTTGAGAAAGAGCATTTTTTTTGACATTCCAGCCGGGATGGTTGTATTGTTATCATACGATGAGATAGGATAGAAAGTAAGATTTTATCAAACTGTTGAAAACCCCAGGTCCAAAACAGTTGGTTAAAATCATCCGGCGAGGATTCCAGAAAAGCCTATCTTACTAAAGACCTTCTCCAGGATTTACCTGTCGATCTTACCTGTGATAACCATAGCTGAATCGAATAGGTTTTAAAGGGATTTTATGAATATTTACGCAATAATTATTCTTTCGGCACTCATTATAAATTACATCTTAGATCTCCTTGCAGATTTTCTGAATCTAAGGGCCTTACGGGATGAATTACCGGACGAATTCAAAGATATTTACGACGCAGAAGCTTATCGTAAATCTCAAGAATACACACGGGTTACTACCCGATTTGGATTTCTTACATCGACCTTCGACCTTATGGTCACTCTGATATTTTGGTTTGCAGGAGGTTTTAATTACCTGGATGGAATAGTTCGAAGCTGGCAGTTAGGGTCTATAGGGACCGGTTTAGTTTATATCGGAATCTTGTTATTCCTCCAGATGTTGTTATCGTTACCTTTCAGTATCTATTCGACTTTTGTCATTGAGGAACGTTTTGGTTTTAATAAAACGACTCCGGCTACTTTTGTGACCGATATTCTTAAAGGGTTAGCCCTTGCCATAGTACTAGGAGGACCGCTACTGGCGGGGATACTGGCTTTCTTTGAATACGCAGGGTCCTACGCTTGGGTATACTGTTGGATTGTCTCCACCGGATTTGCCCTGTTTACTCAATTCATTGCGCCGACGTGGATTATGCCGCTTTTTAATAAATTTAAACCCCTCGAAGAGGGTGAGTTAAAGGAGAAGATCCTGTCCTATGCCCATTCTGTCAATTTTCCGATTCAGGACATCTTCATTATGGATGGCTCTCGACGTTCCAGTAAATCCAATGCCTTCTTCACCGGTTTTGGTAAAAATAAACGTATTGCCTTATTTGATACCCTGATCGCAAACCATACAGTCCCTGAGCTTGTCTCAATTTTAGCCCATGAGATTGGTCACTATAAGAAGAAACATATCCTGCAAGGGATGATCCTCAGCATCCTACATATGGGGGTGCTATTTTTCTTACTCTCTATCTTTATCAGTCATCAGGGACTTTTTGATGCCTTTTACATGGATCACCGTTCCCTCTATGCCGGACTCATTTTCTTTGGCCTCCTTTATACCCCCCTAGAGACTCTGCTCTCCATTTTCGTGCAAAAGCTCTCTCGCAAAAACGAATATGAAGCGGATCGTTTTGCCGTCGAGACGGCCGATCAGCCTGAGATTATGATTCAAGCTTTGAAAAAGCTCTCCAGGCATAACTTATCCAATTTAACACCCCATCCTTTTTATGTTTTTTTGAACTATTCCCATCCACCTGTGTTGGAACGGATTAAAGCCCTACGACGCCTGGAGGCCCGGAAGTAAGTAAGGAGAAAATGGGTAAAGAGGTAAGCCTATCTATCCATTCCCTGTAAATTTACAAATTTAAGTATAAAAAATCCGATTTCATGTTTTGAATAGCATTTGACAAACCTGTCATTTTTCTATATAATTTTCTTTTACTGAGAAGACGGGATCAAAGGGTCCTTTTAAGGGGTCCTCTAGCAGGAAGGTAGGGAGTTTTGGACTTTAGATGAACGGCTTTATCTAACCTTATAAAGAAACAGGGGAAATATGCATCTTACCAACTATCCCATTGTAAATGTTCTGGAAGCCAGAGCCCGTTTGGGAGAGGGTCCGGTATGGGATGATCAAACCCAGAGGGTATATTGGGTGGATATTTACAACCATGTGGTTCATCAGTTTACCCCTTCAACGGGACAGGATCGTGTTTTTAAGGTGGGTGAGATGGTCAGTTGTGTGGCATTAACCCGATCCCAAAAGTTAATCATGACCCTGCGTCATGACCTGGCTTATTTAGATACCCTGACAGGAGAGGTTACCCTTATTCAGACAGTAGAAGGGGATAAACCCAACAATCGTTTTAACGATGGCAAGTGTGATCCTCAGGGGCGATTCTGGTTTGGTTCTATGTCCCGGTCCCTGGAAAAAGGTCAGGGGACCCTTTATCGCTACGATCCAGATGGAAGTTTACACATTATGGAAAAGAATGTGACGCTCTCCAATGGCCTGGGCTGGAGTCCGGATCAAAAAACCTTTTATTATACCGATTCTCCTTTAAAAATCATCTATGCCTATGACTACGACCCTCCAACGGGAAATATTACACGCCGGCGTATTTTTGTTGATCTAAGCCATGCGCCTTCCTACCCCGATGGCCTGACCGTTGATGCAGAAGGCTGTGTATGGTCCGTCCAGTGGGACGGCTGGTGTATTCTTCGGTTTGCGCCCAATGGTCGACTCATTCAACGGGTTCCCATGCCGGTAAAACGCCCCACAAGTTGTGTTTTTGGAGGAAAAGAAGGAGATCTGCTCTATGTCACCTCCGCATCGGTAGGTTTAAGCGAACCGGAGATTCAGGAGAGCTTTTACTCAGGAGATCTATTTTGTGTACGACTTGATGTAACCGGATTGCCATCGAATCGATTTGGAGGATAAAGGATAAATCCAGGTTAAACTCGTTTTTTATTGACATTTCCTGTCAGTCTTTATACGATTTCAGAACAGCAGGTAAGAATTAACTCATTCAGGGAGGATAGAGATATGTTTAGGCGCATTGCAAATTTAATCAGGGGTTTTTTTAGTCTGTTTATTGGGAGTTTGGAAATGAGAAATCCGGAAGCTGTTTTAGAAGCGGAGAAAGAAAATCTGCGCAGGCAGATCAGTCAATATAATCAAGGTTTAGCCTCCCACGCAGCACTTTGTGAAAGACTCATGGCCCAGGTTAAGAAACTCGAAGTAGAAGAACAGGATTTGAAGGCGAAAACAGGAGCCAATTTAAAGGCGGGAAATCGATCGGCGGCTGCCCAATATGCGCTCCGATTACAAACGGTAACCGTGAATTGGAAGAGAACCGAAAACAGCTAGAACAGGCCGAGACAACGTATCGAGATCTCCTCAAAGCCCGGGATGTAGCCGTTACTGCTGCCCGGGCTAAGATTGAAGCTGTTAAGTCAGGAATTAACGACATCAAGATAAAAAAAGCCATGGCCGAGCTTACGGAGATGGCCTCGGGTATGATTACGACCATTGGAGGTTCTGGAGATACCCTCAATCGACTCCATGAGATGATAGAAGAGGAGCGTGCAAAAGCAGCCGGAAGGGTCCGGGTCGCCCGCAGTGAAATAGATATGACCGAGGTTTTAATGAAAGAAGCTGAACAACAAGCCCTGGCCGAACAAGCCCTGGCCGATTTTGCTGCCAAAGAAGGTATCGTTCTGGAGCCCCCAGCAGGATCCGGGGATACTTCTGCCGAGGCATCGAATCAAAAAACCAAGACCATGGGTCCCGAGACGGAGCGCTGAACCAGGCTGTTCCTGAGACCCATACCCGATAACCCATCATGAACAGATGATGACAGACCAACAACTTCCCAATTGGAGTAAAGAACTCATCACTTTATACGAAAGTAATGCCACGAACCAATTCATCCTGTATGGGAATGTTTATGATCGGTTGGTGCTACCGTTAGGTCCGAAGACGGTACTGGGCGACCTCAACGAGTTTCTTCTGCGGGTTTTAATGGCGGGATTTGATGTGATCCTCAGCTATGATCTGGGTCATGGGATTCGGATCGAAAAGGGAGGAGAAATCTTCTCCCAATGGCCAAGTTTTAAGGAGAACCAACAACTCCCTAAGGCCCCTCGTATGGCCATCGAAACGCTCACCCACTACTTCCGTTACTGCGCGAATCTGGCCAGATTAAATATTTCCAGATTACAGGTCGGCTGCTTTATCAAAGCGGCCCATCTGGTTATGCCGGCTCTGTACGGTGCCCTCAACTACGATTTAAATGCGATGGCCTTGCTTGTTCGCGACTGGGCTGGGGATAATTTACTCACCGGACACACTCTGGCGACGTTTCTCATCACAGAAAACCTTAACGATCTGCATCCCCTCCTGGTGAATAACCCCCGGACCGCTCAGATTAAAATTCCTTTACCTTCCCCTCAGGACTTACAAAAAGCCTTTGAACTGATGGCACCTCGCTATACAACGGCTCTGGGTGAATACGGAGATCATTTTGAGACCCTCGCCCATCAATTGGCCGGTACTACGGTCAGTGCCATCGAAAGCTTACTTAAAACGAAAGAGTATCAAAAACAAAAGCTGATATCCGAAGACCTTGTGGAATTAAAAAAACAGCTTGTGGAAAAGGATTGTAATGGGTTGATCGAATTCATCGAATCCCAACGGACTTTAGACGACCTCTACGGACAGGAAAAGATTAAGGCCTGGCTACGACAAGATATTGTTCTGTGGAACCAAAACGATCTCCAGGCAATGCCCAAGGGGTATCTTCTTTGTGGACCGGTAGGAACGGGTAAAACCTTCCTGGTAGAATGTCTGGCCGGGGAAGTCGGGGTTCCGGTAGTTAAGTTAAAAAACTTCCGGGACAAATGGGTTGGAAGTACGGAAGGCAATTTGGAGAAAATTTTTAGACTCCTTCAGGCGTTGGGACGTTGTTTCGTCTTTATCGATGAAGCAGATCAGGCTCTTGGCAAGCGAGATTCTGGAACCGGGGATTCAGGCCTTTCCGGTCGCGTGTATTCGATGATAGCAGAAGAAATGGGTCAAACCCGGAATCGAGGTAAAATCATCTGGATTTTAGCTTCCAGTCGACCTGATTTGATTGAAGTAGATCTCAAACGACCGGGTCGAATTGACGTTAAAATACCTATTTTCCCAACTACCAGTACCAGAGAAGGATTTCAACTCATCCAGACCTTGTGCCGAAAACGGGGAATCGACATAGAGGAGAGCCAATTCCCTGAACTGGAACCCCTCATTCCTTTACTGCTTACTCCGGGAGCTGCCGAAGCCCTGGCCGTTAAAGTTTACCGATTGGTTCGTACAGAATCCCGTCGACCGGCTGAGGCTCTCAAGGAATGCTTGAGCGATTACCAAAATCCGGTGCCTCCCGAAGTGATGAACTTCCAAATACGACTGGCTATCCAGGAAGCCAGCGACCTGGATTTTGTTCCACCCTACTTTCGATCCTATCTGCAACGGTGAATAAATTTTGATAAAACTAAGGCCATGGAAAGTAAAGATAAAATAAAAGAATCCAACCCGGAAAAATACGAAGGTTTACCAGGTCAGGTGATCGAATTTAAAGAATTAAAGGCGAAATATGCCCGGCTGGAAGAGGAATTACAAAAGTACCGGGAACGTTTGGGAGAAGAGGTGAAAAAGCGTACGGCTCAATTAGTCGAAATCAACCGGCATCTTCAACGAAAAATCATCCGGCACAGGCGGATTGAAAAGATTCTCGTCAGGCAACGTAATTTATTGCAGACATTGATAGATAGCCTACCCGATTACCTGTACGTTAAAAATGTTAAGAGCCAATTTGTTCTCGTTAACCGCGCCCTGATGCAGTTCTTAGGGATCGCAACACCGGATCAGATCATCGGAAAGACGGATTTCGACTTTTTCCCAAAAGAATTGGCTACACGCTATTACCTCGATGAACAGCAGATCTTCCGATCGGGCCAGCCCCTGGTTCATCAAGAAGAACCCATGATAGACCGGACGGGAAACCCAGGATGGTCTTTAACGACGAAGATACCTTTGTGGGATAACCGGGGGAGGATTTTTGGACTCGTCGGGTTAAATCGGGATATTACAGAACGTAAACAATCCGAAGAAAAATTACGTCGGCAGAATGAATATCTGGCGGCTTTGAATGAGACGACGCTGGCCTTAATGAATCGATTAGAAATAGATGATCTGCTTAAAACGATCATTGCCCGGGCAGGTAACCTATTGGGAACTTCCCATGGATTTATCTTTTTAGTTGACTCGGAAAGTAAGGGGACAGGTTTAAGCCCGGCTTCCGGCATGGTTTTGCGGGTAGGTGTGGGGGTTTATAGTAAATACCTTGGGATTTGTTTAAAACCCTATGAAGGCCTGGTAGGAAAAGTCTGGCAAACCGGTCAAACGATGGTGGTGGAAGATTATCAAACCTGGCCCGGTCGCCTGCCCATTTTCAAGGGTGATGTTTTCCATGCCATTGTAGCAGCTCCCCTTAAATCGGGTCCAAATGTGGTAGGTGTTATCGGCTTAGGCCGACTTGAAGTAGACCAAATGTTCAGGGAAGATGAGGTTGAGTTGTTAAATCGATTTGCCCAACTGGCCTCCATTGCCTTAGATAATGCCCAATTATATACTTCGGCCCAACAAGAATTAGCCGAACGCAAGCGTACCGAAAAAGAACTCTACAAAGCTAAAGAAGCTGCAGAGATCGCCAGCCGTGCCAAGAGTACTTTTTTAACCCATATGAGCCACGAGATTCGTACTCCTTTAAATGCCATTTTAGGGTATACCCAGATCTTACAACGCGACCCTCATTTAACCAGATCCCAGCGAAAAGCTGTAAATACCATTCAGAAGAGTGGAGACCATCTGCTACAGCTTATTAATGATGTTCTGGATTTATCTAAAATCGAAGCAGGACGTATACAATTAAACTCCACAGATTTTGATCTGGTCGATTTGATTACGGATCTTTCCGCCATGTTTCAACTTCGTTGCGAGCAAAACAGATTAACCTGGCGGGTAGAGGGCCTGGAAGGAAGATCCCATCTTCTGGTGCGAGGAGATGAGGGCAAGCTCCGACAAATCTTGATCAATTTATTGGATAACGCGGTTAAATTCACTTCTTCGGGAAGTGTTGTACTAAGAGTAACCCAAAAAGACGCTTCACAATATCTCTTCGAAGTTATCGACACGGGCCCAGGTATTCCGGTGAATATCCAGAAAACCATCTTCGATCCCTTTTATCAAGATGAGAAAGGAATCCGAAAAGGAGGAACCGGTCTGGGTTTACGTATTTCCAAAACCTACGTGGAATTGATGGGAGGGGAACTGGCTATAGAGTCCCAGGAAGGTCAGGGGGCATGCTTTTTCTTCACTATTCCCCTCTCACCAGTCTTAAAAGAGTCCTTTTTACGAGAGGATTGTAAAGGAAAGGTCTCTCGCCTGGCTCCCGGTTATCGAGTTAAAGCCCTGGTTGTTGACGATGACGCCTCCAATCGAGAAGTGATATCGGATATGCTGTCAGAAATTGGGGTTGAAGTCCTGGAAGCTATGAATGGACAGGAAGCTATAGAGAAAGTCCGTGAACAGATGCCTGACATTGTATTTATGGATTATCTCATGCCTGTTCCAGATGGAGTTGAAACCATTCAACGCATCACCGAAGAATTCGGCAGGGAAAAGATTAAAATGGTTATGATGACCGCTTTAGCCTTCAACCATGAGCAGGATCGATTTCTCCAGGCAGGATGCCACAGAGTTATTACAAAACCCATCCGGATGGAAGAGATTTTCGATTGCCTGGCCAACCTTCTCAAGGTCGAATACGAATTTGAAGAAACCAAACCAGAAGATTGCTTGGATAGCAAAGATACCACAACCCTTCCGGTACTTTCCAAACTCCATCTACCAGAAGATCTTTTAAGGCGCTTGAAAGAGGACGCCGAGTTTTGTATGATTACCCGGCTTAAACAGTCTCTCGCCGAAATGGAAACCTTAGGTCCAGAAGCAGCTCAATTGGCCACATATCTAAAGGAATTTGTAAACAGATATGATCTGGAGGGTTTACAAGAGATAGTAGGAAGGCTACCATCCTAATAAAAGGGTAGGATTGCCGATGGATGGGGAGGGAATTCGGGAGGTAGCCGGGATAAATCTTCAGGTACTGGCAGGGGCAATAGAGAAGGACTTAGAATGAAGGATGAGGTTTTAAACGTATCTGAAATGAAGATTCTGTTGGTAGACGATATACCGGCAAATATCGACATTTTGGTCAGGACCCTGGAACCCGAAGGTTATGATTTAGCCATAGCCTCTAGTGGAGAAAAAGCCCTCAAGATTGCCGATCATTTTTTACCTGATTTGGTTTTGGCAGATGTTATGATGCCGGACATGAATGGCTTCGAGATGTGCCGCCAACTCAAAATGCAGGAAGCCAATCGAGATGTTCCTGTCATTTTTATTACGGCAAAGAAAGAAATGGAAGCCATCGTAGAAGGCTTTCAGTCGGGTGGGGTAGATTATATCACCAAGCCATTTCAACAAGAAGAAGTCCGTGCCCGGGTACGGACCCACTTACAACTCCGTGCGCTTATCAAGCAGCAGAAAAAACTTAATCAACAACTTCAGCGAGAAATCAACGAGCGTAAGCGAACCGAAGAAGCACTACGAAAAGCGAACCAAGAACTGCGACGTCTGGCCACTTTAGACGGCTTAACCCAGGTAGCCAATCGCCTTCAGTTTGACGAATATATTCGTCAAGAGTGGCGCCGATCGGCCCGAGAACAAGAACCCTTATCTTTAATCCTCTGTGATGTGGATTATTTTAAGCGTTATAACGATACCTATGGGCACCAAAAAGGAGATGACTGTTTACGTGCTATTGCAAAGGCAATCACCCGAAGTGTCCGACGTCCGGCAGATTTAATTGCTCGCTACGGTGGAGAGGAGTTTGCGGTAGTTCTTCCCAATACAAAGGCCCAGGGAGCCATCCAGGTGGCCGGAACCATACGAACAGAGGTCCAACAACTGGCCATTCCCCATGAGCAATCCCCGGTAAGCCAATACGTCACGTTAAGCCTGGGGGTTTGTAGCACCGTTCCACCCAGAGATTACGGACTGACGGCTCCTTCAGTAGAAGATCTCATTGCATGCACCGACAAAGCTCTCTATGAAGCTAAAGAAAAAGGACGTGATTGTATGATTCTGAAAACCCTTGAATTCAGGTCAGTTAGATAACGTCGGAGGCCTCAGTTGGGATATCCTCAGGTAAAAAGAAAAACTGCTTGACAAAGTTTTAAGAGGGTGATTACGGTATGGTTGTGTACTGAATCGATAGCTTTCCTCTTGATAGAGGATTCACCCAATTAACTTTTTCATAACCTGTAAAACTTAATGAGGGTTCATTATGAACAAGGGACTCGATAGAACTTATTCACGGCGAGATTTCTTGAAGATTACAACGGCCCTTGCTGCAGCCGGGCTTACCACCAGTTTAACCCCTGATCTTCTTTATGGGGAAGCAGGCACCGATCTTAAGGGGATTACCATCGATTACTGGAATATGATCGGGGTTCAGAATCCCGTGGTGAAACAGCTTTCAGAATCCATTATTAAAGCATTTGAGCAACGGACCGGCGCAAAGGTGAATACAACCTGGGATACCTATGGAAGTATCATAGGACCCAAATATCGTACTAACTTTCTGGCCGGCAAAATTCCCACGGTCTTTGATGCCATTTCTAGCTGGACGGGACAACTTCGAAGTTTCCTCAGACCCCTGAACGACTTTGTGGGAGAATGGGATTCGGAAACCAGGGAACCCGTTTCCTGGCTTTTTCCGTTGATCAAGGTACAGAATCGTGGCTTTCCCGATGCCGATCAGATCTATGATCTTCCCTTTTTGATCATTCCCCAAGCACCCGTGGTCACACGGCTTGATCACTGGAAGAAAGCCGGATTAGATTTTGAGAAAAATTGGCCTATCAGAGATACCGATCACTTCTTAGAACTTCTTAAGGTGTTTAAAGACCAGAAAGTCAGCGAGTATCCTTATGAAGTTTACGGTAAGATTTGGGACGCCGGAGATACCCAATTGAATGGTTGGGTTCGCTCCCTGGATATTGAGAAGAGTGATTTCCTTAATGCCGACTGGACCCGTTCCAATTGTGATTCAGAACCCTGGATTCGAGGGGTTCAATTTTATGTCGATCTGTTTCGTAAATATCACTACTCTTCTCCAGATAGTCCCCAAAGTACCGATGAGGATGCCGTGGAACAACTTATCCGCGGGCAAAAGAGCATTGTTCACGCCGATATCTTGAATCGAGGTACCTTTTTGAAGCGTATCCCCAAGGAAGTGGAAGCCGGACTTATCCAGTGGGGACCCCACTTTCCTATGGCCGGAGGTACAACGGGTTCCGTAGTCTTTCAAGCCATGGCTTCCTTCAGTATTACCAAACAGACCGGGCCCGATGCAGAGATTAAAGAACGGGCAGCCTGGGAGTTTATCAAAGAATGGTTTCGGGCTGAAAACCAAATTGCTCTGGCTAAAAGCAGCGGACTTTCTGCCCGCCGGGACGTCTGGGACGGGCTTAAGGGGGCTCCAGATCATTACATCGAAGCTGTCACTTCCATGCTGAACAATCCAGGCGTATGGAGCAATCATCCCAAGAGCGTTGATATCCAATACAACCTTTTTGCCCCCCATATTCAGCAGGCTATGGGAGGAGCCGATGTGGCCACCGAACTCAAAGCATATGCTGAAGAAGTCAATAAGATCTTAAAAACTTAAAAAGTAAGGAATAATGGACGGTAGGGAGAAAACAAACCGATCCTTACCCACGCCCAGGACCTGCTCTCACCGACTACAATCCTATGATCGATACAAAACCTCGTACGCGCGAAACCCAGTTCGTTTCTACCCGGGAAGTCAGCCTGTGGGGAAGAATGCTTCAAGGGGATACCTGGCTTATTATTCTCTTTTTATTGCCTACGCTGGCTTTCTTGATCTTTCTCCTGTGGTTACCGTTTCTTCAAGGGATCTGGATGAGTTTCCACAACTGGCCCTTTATCGGTAAACCGAAGTGGGTTGGACTCCAAAATTACCGGGATTTTATAATGGCAAGTTATTTCTGGACTACTATCCGGGCTACTCTGATCTACTCCCTCAGTACGGTTTTTCAATTAGGAATTGCTCTGATTGCTGCCCTGGCTTTGAATCAAAAATTTATCCCCCTTAAAGGAATCTGGTGGGGTATCATGCTGATGCCCTATGCCATGCCGCCGGTGGTGACCGGGGCTATCTGGATGTACCTGTTGGATCCCAATCTGGGTATGGTCACGCACTACCTTATAAAACTGGGTATTCTCTCCGAGCCTGTTTACTGGGCTTCAGATCCCACCTGGGCAAAGTGGGTCATTACTCTGGTTGTTTCCTGGACGTTCTGGCCCTTCATGTTCCTTATTATTCTATCTGCCCTTCAATCTATTCCAGAGAGCTACTACGAACTGGCCGAAGTTTACGGAGCCAACCTCTGGCAACGATTTCGCACCGTAACCTGGCCCCATATTCGAGGAGCTGTCCTGGCAGCCTTTATCATCCGCATCGTCTGGAATCTGGAGAAGATCGATCAACCCTTTCAGCTTACCGGGGGAGGCCCGGGGTATGAAACCAGTGTTTTAAGTGTTCTGACCTATCGGTTTGCATTCTTATCAGGCGATTTCGGAATGGCTTTTACTGTGGGTCTTTTCCTGATCGCCTTCATGGTGATCCTCATGATACCTTTCCTGAGACGGTTCCAGACTCTAGTAACCCAGGCCGGAAAGAAGGGGTAGGATGGGAGTGGAGGAGTGGGGGAGTATGGGAGTGTGGAAGTATGGGGGTATGGGGGTGTGGGAGTGTGGAAGTATGTGGAGGGATAGGAGAACTTACCCCCATACTTCCACACTCCCCTGGTAACTTGGTGGCAAAACTATGGCCTATGTAACCGACCGCTCTTCCTTCGTACATAAAACCCTGGCCTATGCGGGGCTTATTTTAGTTCTTTCTATCATTCTTATTCCTTACTCCTATATTGCCCTTACCGCCTTTAAAGCTCCTGGAGAAGTCTTTGAAGTCGAATGGTTTCCTCAAGAATGGAGTCTGGAAGCCTGGCGATATACGTTTAAAACGGTTGAGTTCCAGAAATATATCTTCAACAGCTTCATAGCAGGACTGGGAGCTGCGATCTTATCCCTTTTTATTGCAGTACCTGGGGCCTATATTTTCGGACGGAAGCAGTTTCGGGGGAAGGAAATATTTTTTTATATCATAACGGTGGCCTTACTCTTCCCCTATGTCCTGTTGATTGTACCGATTACTATTACCTGGATTCGGATAGGTCTTTATGATACCTTGCCGGGATTATGGATTGCCTATCAGATCTTTATTATCCCCTTTGCTCTCTGGATTTTACGTGGATTCTTTGCAGAATTACCTCCTTCTTTGGAAGAGTGTGCTATGGTTTACGGCTGTACCCAGTTTCAGGCCTTCTACCGGGTTATGCTTCCCCTGGCCAGGCCCGTGATCGTCTCGTTGTTGTTTATGACCTTTCTTATTGGATGGAGTGATTTTCTATTTTCCAACATGCTAACCACTGGTGAAGGACCCAGAACTGCTTCTGTTATCCTCTACGTCACAGCGGTAGGGGGAGAACGGGTGGAATGGGAAGTTTTGATGGTGATGACCCTGATGGCCGGGATTCCACCGGTACTTCTTTACATTCTAGCCCAGAAACAACTCATGAAAACCTTTGCCGTGAGGCGGCGTTAAGAAAAGTTAATAGCTACGGAGGACCACGAAGGACTACAAAGTAGGGACGACCGGCCGGTTGCCCTTACAGGTCCTTTGCAGATGAAAAGTTTTGGTAAAAAATTCAGGTATTCAAGTAAAAAATCTGGTTAAGTCTTTTCAAAAAGGCGCCGTTCAGGCCTGTAAAAATGTGAATCTGGACATTGCTGAAGGGGAACTTATGGTATTGTTAGGCCCCTCCGGGTGTGGTAAAACCACGACCCTGCGTTGTATTGCAGGGCTTGAGAGTCCGGATAATGACGATGCCATCTGGATTAAAGGTCGGAATGTAACCCGATTACCTCCCAAAGACCGAAATCTGGCTTTTGTTTTCCAGGATATTACCCTTTTTCCCCATCTTAACGTGCGAAAAAATATCTCCTTTGGATTGGACATGCGTAAAACCTGCAGTAAGGAAGAAATTGACAGGCGGGTTCGGGAAGCAGCCCGGCTCCTTCATCTCGAAGAGCTTCTGGATCGAAAACCCAACCAGCTTTCTGGAGGACAGGCTCAGCGCGTAGCCTTGGGTCGGGCCATTGTTATGGAGCCCGATGCCTTTCTCATGGATGAACCCCTGGCCAACCTGGATGCAGCTCTACGGATAGAGATGCGAACGGAGATCAAGCGTATTCAACGAAAACTCTCGACCTCCACTATTTTTGTCACCCACGATCAAGAAGAAGCTCTAACCTTGGGGGATACCATTGCCGTCATGAAGGATGGGGTCATTCAACAGGTAGGAACTCCCTACCAAATTTACCACCAACCGGCCAACATCTTTGTGGGAACTTTTATTGGAGCTCCTCCCATCAACCTCTTTCCCTGTTCGATCCAGTCCAGGGGAACCGAAATGATGGCTACCTCCGATCTTTTTTATCTCCCTATTCCTGAAGCTATAGCTAAAAACCTTTCGTTGAGTTCCCAAAATCTCACCTTAGGAATACGCCCCGAGTTTGTCGCGATAGGTCCTAAGTGGGAGAATTCCTTTCCGGCCCGTGTGACCCTCCTCGAGCCCCTGGGAAGCCGAACCCTCATCTTCCTGGAAGCCAAAGGTAAGGAGATTCGATCGGTCGTTCAAGGGGAAGCTCCCGTTGCCGAAGGCGAAGCGGTACACGTAACCTTTCAAATGGAACGGGCCTTTTTCTTCAATAGTACCGGCCAGCGAATTTGAGCAATAAATTGGATTTAAGGGTATTGACAAAAGAAAATCCCCATACTAACTTAATTATGTTCAAAACAAGCGCTTTGAACCCTATTCCCCGGTAGCTCAGCAGGTAGAGCGGGTGGCTGTTAACCACTTGGTCGCTGGTTCGAGTCCGGCCCGGGGAGCCAATTTGAAAAATCGCCGCTTCCATCCTTGGAGGCGGTTTTTTTCTTTTCTTCTTCCTTCGCAACTACCAATAAATCAAAAGGTCTTCGGTACTCCGGATACAACTTCCCATCCCTCCAAACCGAGTTCGAAAGTACCCATTGTAGCAAATTTTCTCTTTTCTTCTCCTGATTGTTGAGAATATAGCTCTACGGCCTTTTTCGCGAGTTCGAGAAGCCAGATCCCTTCATTGAGATAAGTTTTATCCGTTTGGCTTTCTCAGTCAACTGTCTGATAGCATACTGTCCTGTTGCATACCACTCAAACAGGTTCCGTACAAACAACGCAAGCTTAGGAACCGGCTCAATGAGGTATTTTCCGTTTACATTTTAAGATACCCGCAATTGACAAAACGACTCATTCTTCTGTAAGTACTACCATAGATGTTTCGAAATGTGGCTCTTTGAGATAAAATAAACCGCGATCAGGAAGATTTCACCGAACAGGGGTGATCGGTCAGTCGCCTTTACTTTGTCGGCCTTATGACGACAAGGACAAAGAAGACTCCTAAAGGAGGTGAAAGAATCTAAATGGCCAGATTCATCAAAGTGGCGAAGATTACAGATCTCGGACCGGGAGAGAAAATGCGGGTAAAGTACGAAGATGAACCCGTAGGATTGTTTAATCTTGAAGGGAAGTTCTATGCCATTTCAGATGTCTGTACCCATGACGGTGGACCCCTGGTAGATGGGAAATTGGAAGGTGAGTATATCATCTGTCCCCGCCATGGGGCTCGTTTCAATGTTAAAACAGGTGAGGAGACGCTCCCGGCTTATGCTCCTGTACCTCTCTACGAAGTCAAGATAATAGATGAAGATATCTGGATTGCTCCCAAGGAGTGAAAATCTTTCTGAGAGGGAAGGTTGTATTCAAAATGAATAGGGGCGACCGAGGGTCGCCCCTACAAGGGGTTATTTGCCTGCCGGCGGTGTAGCCTATTCAATCAGAATTACCGGCAGGAGGGGGGTACCCCCTGGACTGAGGACGAAAAGTTATTGACTTTTTTGAATCCATTCCGTATTCTCTCCTACTAGAGCTTTGGAGATAAGTTTCTAATTGGATAGCTAAAGCTGGAGAACAGCGTAGAATTGTACACGTGGAGTTTATCTCTCGCCGTCTGAAGCGAGTGTTAAACCCTCCGAGTTAAAAGGAGAACTCTATGTTTCAAAGAAGGATCTTTAACCTGGTCGGGATAGTCTTAGGGATGATTTTATGGAGTAGTACAACCCTAACCCTTGTTTATAGCGGGAATGAGCAACCGGCCCCGTCAAATCATTCTACAACCTCAACCGCTTCAACGGCTTCTCCGGTAGCCCAGGGTAGTGGAGAATTTGAGGGAGTCATCACCATGAAGATGAATGTCGAGAACCGAAAAGAGACAATGGAGATGATCTACTTCCTTAAAGATCGGCATATTCGCATTGAGACGAAAGCCGCTAACACGCCAGAAGGACAGGCCGTGATGCTGTGGGATTTAGAAGCAGCAAAAATGACCACCTTGATCCCATCAAAGCAAATGTACATGACCCTAGATTTGAAGGAAACAGTTGAAAGCCTGAAAGGAGTGACCAAGGATAAGGAACCTGCCACCGAGGAGCCGATAAAGTTCCCCAAGCTTACCCCTACGGGCAAACAAGAAACAATTGCCGGTTATCCGTGTGAACACTGGTTGATGGGAGATCAACAAGAGATAGATATATGTGTGGCTAAAGGACTGGGTTATTTCGGAATGGGGAACCCCATGGGAAGGGGCGGGAATTTGCTGAAGAATTTGATATTTGATCCCAAACTTCTCACGGCAGCGGCTGCCCATCCAGAATGGGTGAAGTTTCTCCAGGGTGGTGCCTTTCCTTTAAAACTCACCAAACAGGAGGATGGAAAGACCAGGATGACCCTGGAAGTAACCAAAATCGAACGAAAATCACTCAGTGATGCCCTCTTTACCGTCCCACCGGGTTATAAAGAATTCAATATGCAGAATATCATGGGTAATAAATTGCCGATACAACCAAAGCGGTAAGTGCCGGAAAGGAGAATCAACGAAGCTTCGGTCTGTCCCTGGGACCCCTTCATGCGAGACAGGTAGGGGGCATGTGTGCGGGTCCTGGTCCGGACCGGTCTGACGATGTCCGGTTTACTGACTTCCGTCCCCATGGTCACCACGTCTGCTTATTTCATGCAAGTTGTTATAGTGTTACTCTTTATGCCGCATGGGAGTCAAAAACTCTAGACCAACAGCATTCCTCCATTCTATCCTCATTACGTATTTAAGAGCCTCGACATGTAGAAGCTTAGAAAAAATGGTAATCCAATCCAGCCTGTTAAGGTTAATAAGTTTTGGGTTGAAGTCAATCCATGTGTTTTTTGATAGAAAAAATGGAATTTTTTCTTTACATATTCACCCTCTCATAATAAGATAAACTGACATAACCGTTATGGTTTAGATTGCCTTATAGAATTGTAAAGGAAGTCATCGTACGAGATTCTATTCACCAGCTAGAAAACCTTGAGGAGGCAGTCATCGATATCTAATACCAATTCTGTCAAAAATATCCCTCAATTAGGATAATTCCTAAACAGTAGAAACGAATACGTTTGGTGTCTTATCTAATTTTGATTCATGTCAAACCAAACAGGTAGTTCCAAAGTTATAGATGCAACATCATAAGAAGATCCCATAAGGAGGGTAATAAAATGACTCCACCCCTGCACTTAAAAATAAGAAATATAAAGCCATGCAAACATTTTCCAGGAATCCGGCCGTTCTCTGATCGGTTAGTGATGTTGATTATTGGACTGTATTTCGTTGGTGGCATAGCGGTTGCGGCAGATTTTTGTACCCAAACAGCAAATGCAGCTTTCAAAGCATGCCAGCATGAAGTAAAAGATGACTTCTGGATTTCGATGGGAAATTGCACTAATTTATCAGACCCAAATATTCGTGCAGGGTGTGAAGCTTTGGCTGTAGCCGTATTGGGAGAAGACCTGCAACTGTGTAGAGAACAATTGGAGGCGCGTCTAGAAGTCTGCAGGTTGTTGGGTGAAGCACGTTATGACCCGCAGATTGATCCCGGCAATTTTGTTAACCCAACCCAGATTGGCAGTACTGTCTCACCTAATCCTTATTTTCCCCTTATAATGGGTACCACCCGAACTTACAGGGGTGGTGGACAGATAACTACAGTTTCTGTAACTAAATCGACCAAGACGATTTTAGGTGTGACCTGCGTGGTTGTGCGAGATATCGTACAAGAAAACGGACAAACTATTGAGGATACCGAAGATTGGTTTGCTCAAGATGTTCAAGGAAATGTATGGTACTTCGGTGAAATTTCTCAAGAATTTAATAATGGTGAGCTCGTTAGCCTCGAGGGTTCCTGGAAAGCTGGTGTTGATGGAGCAAAGCCTGGTATTGTAATGAAGTCTTTTCCCCAAATTGGCAATGTTTATCGTCAAGAATTTGCACTCGGTGGGGCTGAAGATCTGGCTCAGGTACTAAGTCTAACAGAGTCAACCACCGTACCTGCAGCTTCATGTAATGGCAACTGTTTGGTTACCAGGGACTTTACGCCGATTGAACCTGGTGCTGAGGAAAACAAGTACTATGCCCCAGGTATAGGTCCGATATTAGAGATTGATCTCGAGACCAGGGAACGGGTAGAACTCATAGATATTAAAATGAATCCATAACGGGTACAAATTCACTTTAGCAGCGTACTTCTTTGTCAATCGATAGGCGTCAGGTCAGGGTTAGTTAGTGATGAACTGATTGTTGACTCCCAAACTATTCCAGCAGGCAAATTATGCGTTTGGAGGGTTGCCTATGTATCCGTATCAATTTAGTAGGTGGAAAAAGAAACACCCCCCTGGCCCCCCTCCAGGGGGGACTTAAGGGGGAATGGCTCCTGATCGAAGTCCCCCCTGGAGGGGGCCAGGGGGGTGTTCAGACAGAAAAAATGACACCTACCAACTAAATTGTTATAGTTACGTTGCCTATGAAAATATTAAATTCTTCATTAGGAAAAGGATATAATTATTCAATTTTGGCTCTTGATCCTGACGTAAAGGACTGCCGATACAATCCAATAGCTTATGCAAACACCCTATTGGCTTGCAGTTCTGAGGGCTCTGGGTTGGTTATTCACAATGGGGTTACAAAAGCTGTATATTATCTCCCGATGCAACCAGTATTGGTTTTTCCATAATCCAATAAGACGCTCTTCTTAGAGAGATAGGAGGGACTTTATGACCAATTCAAAATCCTTTTACGCAACCTGGTCGCCATACCTGCTCAGTATCATGCGAATTGTTATAGCATTACTTTTTATGCAGCATGGGAGTCAGAAACTTTTTGGCATACCGACTGCTCCGCAAGGTGGCTTACCTCCTCTGATGTCATTGTTGTGGGTAGCCGGAATTTTGGAATTCTTCGGTGGACTGTTCATTCTGCTGGGGTTGTTCACCAGACCGGTAGCATTTATCCTGGCAGGAGAAATGGTCGTAGCCTATTTTAAAGTACATTTACCCCAGGGATTCTGGCCTCTCTTGAACAGAGGAGAGCTGGCAGCACTCTATTGTTTCGTGTTTCTTTACCTGGCTGTGGCTGGAGGAGGAGTGTGGTCGATAGATCGTTTGTGGCAGCGCGACGAAACCCTGCAGGGTTCCAATACTGCCTGATAGCAAAGGCCTGATCTTTCAGGGAAAGGAGGTTGCCTTTAGAAATGGAAATTAAAACCGTTCGAATTCAAAAACCGGAAAATGTGAACCTGATTTTAGGCCAGAGTCATTTTATCAAAACTGTAGAAGATATCCATGAAGTGATGGTCAATACAGTACCCGGTATTAAGTTCGGAATAGCTTTCTGTGAATCTTCGGGTCCTTGCCTGGTGCGATTCAGTGGAACCGACCCTGAACTCATTGAGCTGGCTAAAAATAATGCCTATTCCCTGGCCTGTGGTCACTCCTTTATCGTCTTTATGAAAGATGCTTTTCCCATCAACGTTCTCAATGCCATTAAAAACGTTCCAGAAGTATGCCGGATTTTCTGCGCCACCGCCAATCCTCTGGAGGTTCTGGTTGCCGAAACAGAACAGGGGCGAGGTATCATAGGGGTCATAGACGGATTTAAATCCAAAGGAATTGAAACGGAAGAGGATATTAAAGCAAGGAAAGAACTTTTAAGGAAGCTTGGATATAAACTCTCATAGAGGCCTGTTGTCCGTTGCCCGTTATCATTTTGTAATCATAATCTTTAAAACAAAATCGGATGGGTTTTCTCCCGATTCACGGAGAGGCAGAAGCTTTGTGGGGTAAGTTTTTCGAACCTAATCCCTCTTGTTCCCATAGGCACCAGGTTAAGGCGCCTCACCCGGTCCCTCCCCCGTTTAACAGGGAAGGGAACTTCGCTTCAAAGTTCCTTCTCTTGCAAAGCAGGGGAAGGTTAGTAGGGTAAACGTCTTGTTTGACATTAAGGGGGCCCGCCTCATGGACCCTATTCTTATCCTGGTACCTATGCCCCCTACGCATTCAGCTAAGGATCCCTATTAAAAAACCAAAACACAACGGACAACGGACAATGGACGAAAATATGAAACTTCTCCCTCTTACCATTGCCTGTCCTGGCTGTAATTCTCAGGAGGTAGCCTATACCTGTAGTCCTTCCTGTTGTTTCAACCATGTCTGTGCAAATTGTTACACCACCTTTGAGCCTTTCACCCGGGCATTGGGGAAAGAACTATCCTTAGGGGATCTTCCAGAAACCGAGGTAGACTTCTCACGGCCGGTAGTTTCCTGTGAGCGCTGCCATCAACTGGTTGTTTATTCTATTGCAGAAGATAAAGCTCTAGAAAATAAGCTGGTCTGTGTTTCCTGTCACATGTTGTTGGAATTAGGCTTCTCCAATGTGAATTCTCGATAGATAAGGATCGAAGTGTTGAATACTTGAGGAAGTTAGAAAATGCTACAAGAGATACTCCACCGCCTTCTGACCACCATTCCAACCTTGCTGGGAATATCCTTTCTTGTCTTTTTAACCCTGCGTGCAACGCCGGGAGACCCCGCACGGATTATGCTGGGTGAGCGAGCCTCTGAACAGGCTTTAGCCGAGCTTCGGCGAGAATTGGGATTAGATAAACCGTGGTACATTCAGTATGGGCGGTTTTTGAAGGGGGTTTTGCAAGGTGACCTGGGGCGATCCATCAAAACCCGAGAGAAGATCGTTGTAGAGATCAAGAACCGATTTCCGGCCACCATGGAATTGGCCATAGCCAGCATGATCTTTGCCACAACATTGGGTACATTGGCCGGGATTGTTTCTTCAACCCGACGGTATTCTTTCCTGGATTATGGTACCATGATCGGCGCCCTGATGGGGGCTTCTATGCCTATTTTTTGGCTTGGGTTGCTTCTCATTCTCGTTTTCTCCGTTAACCTGGGTTGGTTTCCGGTCTCCGGTCGTCTTAATCCCCAGCTTTCGTTACAGACAATAACCAATTTTTATATCGTAGATAGCCTGCTGACCGGGAACTGGGCCGCTCTCAAGGACACCCTCTGGCATCTGATTCTTCCTGCCGTTGCTCTGGGAACCATCCCCCTATCCCTCATTGCCCGCATGACCCGTTCAAGTATGCTGGAGGTTCTCCAGCAAGAGTTCATCCGAACTGCCTATGCTAAAGGCCTTTCAGAGCGATGGGTAATTTATAAACATGCCCTTCGTAACGCTCTGATTCCTATTATCACGGTAACCGGCTTACAATTGGGATTTCTCCTGGGTGGAGCGATTCTGACCGAGACCATATTTGCCTGGCCGGGGGTGGGACGATGGCTGGTTCTGGCCGTTCAAGCCCGGGACTTTCCGGCCGTTCAAGGTGGGGCCATGCTACTGGCGACAACTTTTGTACTTCTTAATCTCCTTGTAGATCTTTTATACGCATATGTGGACCCTCGAATTAAAGGATGAAAGAAAGGAAAGAAGAAGAGCAAACGGATCATCTGGAAATACGGAGGTATCTCTTACACCTCGATCCCCTTCTACGCCCACACTTAAAACCTGGTATCGCTTCAAAAAAAACAAAGCTGCACTGGCCGGGGGAATTCTTCTCCTGTTATTTCTGACTTCTGCCCTTTTGGCTCCCTATCTGGCTCCTTATGATCCGTTGGCCCAAGACCTGTATGGGCGCTTAAAGCCACCTGTTTGGGACTTGAAGGGAAGTCGGGAACATCTTCTGGGAACCGATGATTTTGGAAGGGATATCCTCAGCCGAATCCTTTATGGAGCTCGCATTTCTTTTCAAGTCGGATTGGTTTCGGTAGGTATCTCTTTGGGATTTGGGATTATTTTCGGCGCTTTGTCCGGATATTATTCAGGTGCTTTGGATCATCTCATCATGAGATTCATGGACATCCTCCTGGCTTTCCCGGGCATTTTACTGGCGATTCTCATTGTAGCAGTTTTGGGTCCCGGCCTGTTCAATGCCATAATTGCCATCGGGATTGTAGGAATCCCGGAATACGCGCGAATTGTAAGGGCTTCGGTGTTGGTAGAGCGTCAGCGGGAGTATGTTCAGGCAGCCAGATCCCTGGGTGCCCGGGACTTGAGAATTCTCCTCCTTACCATTCTGCCCAATTGCTTTGCACCGATTCTGGTTAAAACTACCCTGGGTTTCGCTACGGCCATTGTAGAAGCAGCCGGATTAAGCTTCCTGGGTCTAGGTGCCCAACCCCCTACTCCAGAATGGGGGGCCATGCTCAATCAGGCCAGAGCTCTGATTCTCCGGGCCTGGTGGGTTATTACCTTCCCCGGATTAGCTATTTTCCTTTCCACCTTGGGATTTAATCTCTTAGGGGACGGATTACGGGATGTGCTCGACCCCAGGTTAAAGTAGAATGGGAGTGTGGGGGTATGGGGGTATGGGAGTATGTAGGGGCGGG
>DATMBG010000010.1 GCA_035559535.1 Candidatus Limnocylindrales bacterium | reverse complement strand
CTACAGAGGGGGAACTGGGGGGCTAGGGGGGAATGGGGGTGAGGGGAGCTGGGGAGTGAAAGCAGCCCTATGAGGCCAAAATCAAGTAAACAGTGTACGACTTTCCTCAAAGATTTTATTTATTATAGCGGTCCTTGCTGGGTTGTCAAGAAAAAGGGAACTTCCACAACTTTGCGATTGACAAATGTCCTTTTTTTGGCTATAATTTTGTCGCTTTCAATCTCTTTTCGTAGATAGATTTTACAAAAGTTAATTGGGTATCAGAAGGGGCTTGTTTGAGGCTTCGACAAACGGTCCGGGTACCCGCTGATCCCATGGGAGAGGTAGGCATGTTCTTTAGGTGGCGTTCAGGTTATGTGCTTTTATTCGGTTTCTTATTATTTTCCTTAACGGGCTGTGATCATGCCCCCCTTATTATAGAACCTGGAACCGGAAAGACCATCCATGTAAATCCGGTTTCCGGGGATGATATTGCCGGAGATGGGTCTCCAGAGAAACCTTACCGAACTCTTGAAAAGGCCATCGACGCGGCACCGAATGGAAGTACGGTTCTGGCAGCCAGGGGAACCTATCACGTCGTGAGTCGCCCTTCTATTTTTTTAAAATCGGGCATTATTCTCCAGGGTGAGGATAAAAATGCAACGATTCTCGATGCAGGAGTCCCTTTAGCTGTGGCTGGAGCCAACAACAGTACCATCACCGGATTTACGATCCAGGGAGCCACAACCGGGGTAAGTTGCCTGGGTTCTTCGGTTACCATCACCGATAACAATATCCAAACACCCAACGGAATTGATTGTGATGGCAATTCTACGGCTACCATCAGTAACAATACCATCACAGGAAGTGGAGGAAACGGCATTACAGTCCGCCAGAGTGCCAAACCCAAGATTACAGGGAATACCATCACCGGCAAAAATACCGGAATTTTATGTCAGGATAATTCCTCGCCGACCCTCAGTGGAAATACCATTACCAATAACACCCAAGATGGGGTACGCATCGAGGGAAATGCCAACGCCGACCTGGGAGGAGGTTCAGGAGGAAGCTCGGGAGGTAATGTTCTTCAGGGAAACATTACCTTTGATCTTCGGAATACCACCCCTAACCCCATTCAAGCCAGGAATAATACCTGGGATCACACGACCCCTCAAGATATTGACAGATTTGATATTTATGATGACGAAGAAGGAGCCGCCCTGGGAATTCCCGGCATAAGCTTCGGAGCCGTAGCTTTTGAACCCTTTAAATAGTACCTTTAGTACCTTGCGGGCCTTCAAGCAGGCCGACCCTCCCTTCCCCTCGCTGGCGGGGGAAGAGGGGGAGAGGGTTAGGGTGGACTGCTCCATTTCTGAATCCCTCGACGTAAGTCGAGGGCTACCCCATTGTTCACTCCTGACGGAGCTTTGCAGCTTAACCCGGCGCATATGGGGTGCGGGGGTAAGGGAAAGCAGAACACTTATTTAGATTTAACCGGACAGGATTTCCCTCAACGACTACTGGTGGCTACTTACTTGCTGGCGCTGACGCCAGACCTCAATGAGACCAGGCAGAATTGAGATGAAAATAATAGCCAGAATAACCAGGGTAAAGTTCTTTTGGACGATGGGAATATTACCGAAGAAGTAGCCTGCAAAAACACAAATGAAAACCCAGGCAACTCCGCCTATCACGTTGTAGCTGATAAATCGCCCGTAATTCATCTTTCCAATCCCCGCCACAAAGGGAGCAAAGGTTCTGATAATTGGAACGAATCTTGCTAAAATGATCGTTTTCGCTCCGTACTTTTCATAAAACCGCTCGGTCCGATGTAAATACTCTTGATTTAAAAAACGACCGAAGACCTTGGGGCCTAGAAAGTTTCCTATCCAGTAGTTTACCGTATCACCGGCTATTGCAGCAATGCTGAGGAGAATCAATAAGGAGGAAAGTTGAAGGGACCCGCTGGCTGCAAAGGTTCCTGCAGCAAAAAGCAGGGAATCTCCGGGAAGGATGGGAGTTACAACCAGACCGGTTTCACAAAAAACGATGAGGTAAAGGAGTAAATAAGTTAAGATACCATATTCTTGAATAACGGTATTTAAGTGTACATCCAGATGCAAGAAAATATCGATGAAGTGTTTAATCAATTCCATAATTTCTCCTTATAAAAAGGGTACGACCGACTAATACCCATTCTGATGGAATAGGTTGCCTCCTATTCAGTCCCTCTGAAGGGGTTACATCTTGGGGAGGGGCGACTCTGCGTGGCCCTTACGTAAGCAGTCGCTTCCTTCTCTCCCCACAGGCAGAGGGGGTTAGGGTGGAGTGATTCCTACTCTACATCCCATTTCCATACCGATTTGGTATAAAGTAATTTCCATTAAGGAAGAATATGTTGGAGTTAACCCGAGCTTGTCAAGTTAATTATAGTTTATTTTTTTACGCCCCTGGACGAAGTGGGGATCCAATGCATCCCGGAGTCCATCCCCGAGAAAGTTAATACTTACCACGGTAAGCAGGATAAATAAACCCGGGAAAAGAGCCAGCATAGGGGCTTTCCGCAGATAATCTTGGGCATTGTTCAGCATATTCCCCCAACTGGGAACAGGGGGTTGAATTCCAAGCCCCAGGAAGCTGAGGGCAGATTCATAGAGAATATTGCCTCCTACGGCCAGAGTTGCAGAGACGATGATGGGGGCCATACAGTTGGGGATTAAATAAACGAAGATAATTCGGCCGGTGGACATTCCCAGGGCCTGAGCTGCCGTTACAAAGTCCCGCTCTTTAAGGGAGAGTACAGAGCCACGAACGAGCCGGGCCACCCCCATCCAACTGAAAATCACCACAATGCAGATGATATTGAGCACGCTGACATCGATCCCCAGGGGGAGAGCTTTTAAATTTAAATGCTTGGGAAGGTCTACAGCCGCCAGGATAATCATCAAAGGAAGCGTGGGGAGGGAGATCATGGTATCGGTAAAGCGCATAAGTAACGTATCCAGCCACCCTCCGTAATAACCGGCCACGGCTCCGATCAGGGTTCCAATGATCGTGGCCGTCAGGGCTGCTGTAATTCCCACCATTAAAGAAACCCTTCCGCCATACAGAATACGCGTAAACACATCCCGACCTAACTCGTCGGTTCCAAAGGGATGCTTCAAAGAAATAGGCTTGAAACTGGCCGAGAGATCTACCTGACTCATTTCGTAATGGGTCACGTATTTCGAGAAGAGGGGTGCAGAAAAGGAGAGGGTAAGAAGAATCAAAAGAATCAGCCAGCTTACAAAGGCAAGCCGATGGGTTTTAAATCGATCCCAGGTCCGGTTGGTCTGCTTCCTTACCTTGATGAACCCGGAAAGTCGCTTTCTTTGGGAAAGATGGTATCGGATATTTCTCATGTACTCTCCTTCAAAACCCGAATTCGGGGATCAACAATGGCATACAGGATATCGGCCAGAAAGTTAAAAATCAAGGTCAGAAATCCCAAGGATAAAAAACAGAGCATGGCTACATAATAGTCACTTCCCATGACGGAATCGTAGAGAAGTCGCCCCATTCCGGGCCAGGCAAAAATCGTCTCTGTGATAAGGGCTCCGCTAAAAAGACCCGGGATGGAAAGGGCGAGAATGGTAACGGTTGGAATCAGGGCATTTCTAAAGGCATGATAAAAAATTATTTTTTTCTCTGAAACCCCCTTGGCCCGGGCTGTTCGTATATAGTCCTCGTGGAGCACTTCTAACATGCTGGATCGGATATAACGGCTCCAACCACTGATACTCTCGATGCTGAGAACAACAGTAGGAAGAATCAGATACTTAAGCTGATCCAGCCAGGAGTCTATCCCGATGGTGAACATGCCTCCGGCCGGAAACCATTGAAGCTGAACGGAAAAGAATAGGATCGCCAGGATTCCTGACCAGAAAGTCGGCACCGAAATGCCGAGAAAAGCCATGAGATTTGCAAAATAATCAAAGGTAGAGTATTGTTGGATGGCAGAATAAACTCCGATGGGAATTGCAATTATTAAACTCAACAGGAAGGATAAAGTCATGAGCTTGAGGGTGTTCCAGATACGGATTTTCAAAATCTCCGAAGTGGGTTTTTTATACGTACGGGAGAACCCCAGGTCTCCCTCCAGGGTGACCTGTTTCAACCATTTGAAGTAGCGGATGTAAATGGGCTGATCCAACCCATAAACTTTTTTCAACCGCTGGATATCTTCCGGTTTAACCTTCGGATTGGAGGTAATAAGTAACTCCACAGGATCCCCGGGCATCAGGCCGAGCAGGTAATAGGTTCCCAGCGAGAGGAGGAATAAGACAATGACCATCTGGATCAGACGGTGAAGAAGATAGGTAAACACAGTTATTTAGCAAAATACCATTGCTCGGCATTCCAGGTGACCGGGGTATCGGTACCCGTCACGAGCCAGTTATGGAGATCTTTTCGGGTTGCAGAAACGTCCATACGGAAATAAAGGGGAAGAGAAGGTAATTCCTCGGCCCATATTTGCTGTTCTTGAGCCAGAAGGGCCTTCCGTTCCTTTTCATCCAAAGTTTTAGGAACCAGGTTATCAATCCGATCTATTTCCGGATGACGAAATCCACCCTGGTTTTGCCCCTGCCAGTTATTTTCAGGAGAAGGAATATTTTTAATCGTCCAAAGGGATTCTCCATCCGAGGTAGGGCCTATAATCCAGGCATACATGGCCAGGTGGGGGAATTTGCGATATCGTAACGTATCACCGAAGAAAACTTTGGCCGGCTGATTCTTGATTTCCAGATCGATTCCGGCCTTTTTCCAGTCGGCCTGAAGAATTTCCTCAACCCGTTCCCGGATCTTATTCCCTGCCGTGGTCATGATGATCAGGCTGAGCTTCTCTCCTTTTTCGTTGACACGAATTCCATCCGGCCCCTCTTTCCATCCGGCCTCTTCAAGTAATTTTCGGGCTTTCTCTAGATCATAGGGATATTTCTTCACATCGGCGTAATATCCGTAATGCCGAGGGGGGAGCCAGCTATGGGCTACTTCTTGCTTCCCTTCAAAAAGAGTCTGGACCATTTTCTCTCGATCCACTGCATATAACAAAGCCTGGCGAACCCTCTTATCTTTGAAAATGGGATGGTCATGGTTCATGTCGATGTGCTCCCAGACTAACCCTTGAACGAAGATGACCTTAAAGTCATTCCCTTTTCGTTTCTGAAAATCTAAAGCCTGGTCAAAGGAAAGGCCGGTAGGAGAGACAGCATCAATGGTTCGAGATTCCAAATTGGCCAGGAGGGTATTGGTGTCGGGAATGATTCGGTAGATAATCTTGTTAAACTTCGAGGACTCCCCAAAGAAGTTAGGATTTTTCTCCAGAATCAGGAAATTCCCGGGTTCCCATTGGGTTACTTTAAAAGGTCCGTTCCCCATCGGCTTGGTATTAAAAAAGGATTCATGGTACTTGGTAGGATCCTTCTGGTAAACAGGTTCCAGAATATGTTTGGGAAGCAGGGCATGCCCCTCATTGGCATAGGCATAAAGCTCTTTCCAGGTAACAACCAGGGTTAAAGGGTCTGGAGCTTCCATTTTCTCGATCCGGCGGTCTAAATCTCTGGAAATGACCGGAACCCGATCATCCATAATAACCTGATGGGCAAAGATAAAATCCTCTGCCGTTACAGGCTGTCCGTCTTCCCACTTGACCCCTTCTTTGAGATGCCAGGTGGTTCTCATTTTATCTCCAGGCAGCCGCTCCCAGGAACCCGTGGTTAGGGAAGGAATATCCCTGGCAATCTCGGGGAGGAGTTCCCATTTATCATTCCGGGTCGTTAACCCGCGAAAAACGGCTCCTAAAATCTCACTGGATGCGGCCATTTCTCCAAACAGAGGATCCAGGCTGTCCGGCTCCTGGGAAATTCCAACCGTAATCTGATTATCGGTTCCAGACTGTCCAGATTGGCCACAACCTGTAGAAGATAAAAGGATCAGGAGAAGGAAAAAGAAGATCAATTTTTAAGGATCCGTTATCCGTTGGGGGTTATCCGTTGAAGGTTGTAAGGAACGGCTTGCAACGGGCGACAGACAACGGACAAGGGATACAATAGTTTCAATATGAAACGTATGCGGAAACATATCGATGGGCTGGATTTGAGAAATTTTATAACCAGCTTCACAGATATCTTTTAAATCCCGTGCCAGCGTGGTCGGATTACAAGAAACGTAGATGATTTGGGAAGGTCCTTTGGTTATCATTGCCTGAATAACCTTTCTGTTTAATCCATCCCGGGGGGGATCCACCACGATCAAATCCGGATAAAAGGGGAGGGTACGAAGGACTTTCTTGACTTCCCCACAGTAGAAAAAAACGTTCTCAATTCGGTTTTTCTGGGCATTGAGTCGCGCATTTTCAACAGCCATGGGATTGATTTCTATCCCATGGACTTCCTTGACCCGAGGAGCCAGGTGAAGCGCAATGGCTCCCGTACCGCAGTATAGATCCAGAACCACAGAGCCCTCATGCACCTCGGCCATATTCAGCACGAAACGGTATAGCCTTTCGGCCTGTCGGGTATTGGTTTGAAAAAAGCTGTTGGCCGAGATTTCAAATTCAAGGCCGTTAACAATTTCACGTATAGTGGGTCGCCCCCATAGAACTTTCTCCTCCTCGCCCTGGCTGGTTTCACCGATACGCCGATTTACATTTAAAACCATGGAGGTGATTTCAGGAACTTGAGAGGTGAGGACTTGAACCAGCTCAGGGAGCTGAGGGAAATTTTCGCCCGAAGTAACCAGGTTTACCATGATCTCTCCGGTATTTTTTCCTTCCCGGATAACTAAATGCCGCAGGAGACCCTGGTGGGTTTTACTGGAATAGGCCGTCAATCCATGCCTTCTGGCAAATTCTTTACAAAGGTTCAGGATCTTATTGCTGGTTGGAGATTGGAGCCAGCAGGTTTCGATATCCACCAATTGATCCCAATAACCGGAGCGATGCTGGCCCAAAATCAATTGACCCTGTTCATCATAGCCAAAGGTATATTCCATTTTGTTACGATAATACCAGGGCTCTGGAGACATTCCGACCATGGGGTTTATAGAAAAATCGGTTAACTTCCCGATACGAACTAGGGCATCCTGAACCTGTTTTTGCTTAAATTTCAACTGCTCCGGATAGTAAAGATCCTGCCAGGTACATCCTCCACACGGCCCAAAGTGTTTACAACGCGCCTGGACCCGAAAAGGAGAGGGGTGAAGTATCTCAAGGACCTTCCCTTCTACAAAACGACCTTTACATCGGGTAATCTGTACCCGAACCTCTTCCCCGGGAAGGCCCCCTTTCACAAAGACAACCAGATTATCTTCCGTTCTGGCAACACTTTCTCCTCCAAAAGCCAGATCGGTGATCGTTAAGGTTAGCAGGTCTCCCTTTTTAAGCTTCAATTTTTTTGCCCGTTTTCCGTTGTTTGCTACCACCAGCTTTTAACAACGGACTACAGACTCAGAACATCTTTACTTCCGTTCGATCATTTTATCAATGATTCCATATTCGATAGCCTGCTCCGGGGACATGAAGTAATCTCGCTCGGTGTCAGCCCGGATTTTGTCCAGAGACTGTCCAGTGTGGCGGTAGAGAATCTCGTTGAGGGCTTCCCGAATCCGAAGGATTTCCCGGGCTTGAATGGCAATATCCGAAGCCTGCCCCTCAAACCCTCCAGAGGGTTGATGGAGCATAATCCTCGCATGGGGAAGAGCAAATCGTTTCCCTTTAGTCCCGGCAGCCAGGAGGACAGCCCCCATACTTGCCGCCTGACCTACACAGATGGTGGAAACATCCGGTTTGATATATTGCATGGCATCATAAATGGCTAAACCGGAAGTAACCCACCCTCCAGGACTGTTAATGTAAAGATGGATGTCCTTATCCGGATCCTCGGCTTCTAAAAAAAGCATCTGGGCAATAATAACATTGGCAATATTATCGTCTATGGGAGTTCCTAAGAAAATGATTCGATCTTTTAATAATCGTGAATAAATATCGTAGGTTCGCTCACCTCGTCCGGTTTCTTCAACCACCCAGGGAATAACAACCTGATTTTGAACAGGATATATGGTGGACATTTTCTATCTCCTTTTCCTCAACCCGGCAAAGAAAACTTTGCCAGATTAAGAGATATCCCAAAAGAAAAGTGTCGTAAGATGCTATTTCATTATCGGGTTAAACCCTCGCTCTGTCAAGGGTGGAAACACTAAAACAGCCAGGGATGAATTCTTTAGAAAGGAACAAAAAATGCTTCCCCCTCAGGGGTACTTTAGAAAATTAATTTAGCCGGGTGAAAGGAGGGGATCCGATGGGAAAATTTTTATTATAAATAATTTACCGGCTAGTACATTGTTTATTTAGTTTTGTTTAACGTTTAAGTGGTCCTTCACCCCCGGCCCCTCTCCCCTCACCCCCTGTCCCCCCAGTAGGGGCGGGAGGCCTCCCGCCCCTACAGAGGGGGAACTGGGGGCTAGGGGAGCTGGGGAGTGAAAGCAGTCCTATGAGGTCAAAATTAAGGTAACAGTGTACTGGCAGCAGCCCAAAACAAATAAAGTCGCTACTATACCCTGTAGGGTCTGTATCATAGCAGCGACTTTAATTGTTTTTAGCTGTAAAGGGTTTTTATCGAAACAGCTTAATTAAGAGACGGCTCAAAAATCCTGTTGGTTACATGAAGAACCTGATTGATGTCGTCCAGAGGCTTTTCCAGATAGCTGGTCACTCCCAGGTTAAGGGCTTCAATGGCATTTTCTTTCGAAGGATAACCGGTTATAACCACCGTTTTAATATCTTTATGGAGATCCTTTGCCTTTTTAATGAGCTCTAAACCATCCATACCGGGCATTTTAATATCGACAAACATCAAATGATAAGTAGATTTTTGGAGGAGGTCTAAAGCCTGACTGCCACTGCTGGCCGTATCGACTCGATACTCACCAGATTTGGAAAGGGCTTTCTGAATGACATCTCGAACTTCTTCTTCATCATCCACTACGAGAATTCTTTTTTTGGGTCTGAGATCCTGTTTGGGTAGATTTTGCTGGTTTTCCAACCATTCATCGATTTGCTCTTTACGGAATCTCCATTGACCACTTACTTTAATAGCCGGAATGCGGTTTTCTTTAATCAGTCTATATAAGGTCCTTCTATCTAAACGTAAATAATCTTTCAAGTCATTTACAGTCATTAATTTATAAAACATAGCTACACTCCTTTTACGCAAAGTTCATTTTTCACCATCTTTACCAAGATATCATATCTTACTACTGAATCTTGGAAAAGTCAACGTGATTTCATGAACTTCCGGAATTGGATGAATCAAGTTTACAGCCAGCCAGAAGGCTTTCCCCTCTCAAAAAGCCATCTGGAGAAGAGTCCGTACCTTTTGTATCAATTTCATTTAATTTGTCAAGAAGTCTTTTTATTTCCTTCTTGTGCTTAAGCAGGCACCGGAATAATACATAAGCTTGTAAGTAAGCCAATTCAGATGATTTTTGCTCCTTCCGATTTTTTAAATTCTCTTCAAGGACGCCAATAGACAGGAGAGGTATTATGCCAGGGGTATTCCTTCCTTCCAGGAGCCGACTTTTATACCTTCTCAGCAAGGTCAGACCTTCTCCAGAAAAGTGGAGGGTTAAAGCCCCATGAAGCCAGAAAGGACCGCATCCTCGAGAAATTTTATGAACAAGTATCTGGGTTAGTTGAGGAAAGAGCGTCAAATGTAAAATGCCTTTCTTTCGCAGCATCTTAAGGGGTTGAAGAACTATAGGGGAGACCTTATAGGTAACGGCCGCCCACCCGGTTTACTCGCTGACCGGATAGAACTCGCTGTCGTACTCTGCACCTTTACTTCTATCACTTTGTTAGAGGAATAATTCAGTTTCTGGCTTAATATTTCATAGCTTTCCTCCAACACTTCAGGAAGTTGATAAAAAATCCCTCTGGGAGGATGTCCTTCCTAGTTAATGATAAAGCGGCTGCTGAATACCATTTCCGCCGCACTCATAGAAGAACAAACGTAACTCAGCAGCCAAATTATCATTTGTCACCTTAAATCCTGCAAACTTTATACCTATCGGAGGATATTTTAGGATTTTGGCCCTTTTATCCCACCGTTGAGGGAATGAGGGAAAATAGGAAAGGGGTCAGGGGAATCCTTCTGAAGACACTTGCAAGTTCGTTATTGACACATTCCAACTTCATCCCTAAGCCCTTTTCCGGTAAAAGGATAATTTTCGTCAACCAGTTCCATTTTAAGCCAGTCAGGGAAGGATGTTCCATTCTAAAACAAAACCGGGGGGCAAAGAGGAAGGGTCTTTCCTCTTTTACAAAAAAAGCCGATGTTTTTAAACATCGGCTTCTTATAAGTAAAGATCTTAATAAGGGAAACTTACAGAAATGGAGATCTTTTATTTCAAGGTATCCAACACTTTTAATACCTCTTCCACATTGGGTACTTCTGTAATCGGCCCTACATTGACGTACTGGATAATTCCATTTTTATCAACGACAAAAATGGCCCGTTCGTTGGGAATCCTGGCCGTTCCTGCAAAATCCTCATTACGGAAAATCCCGTATTTCTTAGCTACTTCATTGTTATAATCACTCAGTAGAGGATATTTTAGACCCAAAGATTCCGCCCATACCTTATGTGCAAATACGCTGTCTGCACTGATACCCAGTACCTGGGCATTTTTTTCTTCAAACCGAGATAATTCTTTCTGGAATGAAGAAACCTGCTGGGTTCAGGTGGGGGTCCAGTCCAAAACATGGAACGAAAGAACTACGTTCTTTTTTCCCTTAAAATCAGACAGGGTAATTTTATCTTTTCCATCCAGAGGCATGGAAGCTGGTAAGGTAAAGTCAGGGGCCGGATCTCCCACTTTAAGGTGGGTCTTGGTTTTAATGGGTTCTAAATTACCAGCATAGGTTACATAAGTTCCGAAGACTCCCAGCATCCCCAGGGCTATCCCCAAGGTTACAATACGCTTCGCAAAGGCTTTTGGGCTCATCATTAAGCACCTCCTTGGTTGGTTGTTTCCATTCTGTTAACAACTCTAAAAGGAAATTGTGAAAATGAGATTATGAACCAGGGTACAAAGGTATTGATAGAATGGAAGCCTTCGTTTGTCAAGAGAAAAAACCGCGCTTGCAGTCCGTCCTATTTCGGGTTTTCTACCACCTCGATTTTGGCCTTGGATTTAAGCTCTTCAATCCATTTGGTAACCTCTTCGCGAATCCGTTCTTGTTTGAGATTGGATTTGATATCTTCTTTAACTTCCGGGAAGGGAGTCACTCCGGCTTCTCGCCGATCTGTAAGCTTGATGATATGGTAGCCGAATTGGGTTTCCACGATATCGCTTATTTCTCCTGGTTTCAATTTAAAGGCGGCTTCTTCAAAGGGAGGGACCATCGCGCCGCGACCAAAGTATCCAAGATCTCCACCGGTTTCCGCAGCACCAGGCTCTTCCGAGTACTTCTTGGCCAGTTCCGTAAAATCTTTACCGGACTTTGCTTCATTTAACACCTGGTTGATTTTCTTTTTGGCTTCTTCTTTCTTTTCTGGAGGGGCATTGGGATCAACCCGAATTAAAATATGGCTGGCTTTAACCTGTTCTGGATGTTTAAATTGCTCTTCCTTGTCCTTGTAATACTCTTCGGCCTGCTGATCACTTATATCGACTTTAGAGATGATATTTTGTTGGACCAGCTTATCCACAATGAGGTTTTTGGTCACCAGAGGTTTTAATTTATCCAACTCCACATCGGTGCCTTGATTTTGAATGGCGGTAACGGCTTCGTTGACCTCTTCATCGGAAACCGTCACGTTTTCTTTTTGGGCTTCCTGGAGGAGGACTTCCTGGGTAATAAGCCGGTTGATCAAATCCTTGCGGACCTCGGCTACCCGTTCAGGAGGCACCTCCTGGCCTTGATTCCTGGCTTTGAGCCTGGATAAAACTCGATTCAAAAAGAAATCTACCTCCTCGGTAGTAATGACATGGTCGTTAACCTTGGCAGCGATTCCGGATTTGGCAGCTTCGGATTTTGGAGCTTCTGGAGGATTTTGTTGAGGTTCGGTTGTTTTTTGGGATTCCTGGGCTAAGATCATCAGCCCTCCCAGAGTAAAAACCAAGGCAAAGACTAAGCCAGCACGGATAATTCTTTGCATGAACATCTCCTTCAAAGAGTCGATCTTCAGCCCATGGAAATGAACTGACCCGTAGGGATCTTTCATGCCCTGAGCTGATACATTTAAAGACGTTAAGAAAGAATTATATAGTTTCAGAAGTAAAGCCACCAGTTTTCTCAGGAGGAAGTTCATCAGGTCCTTACCTAAAAAAGGCGGGGTAATCTGTCTGAAGCTATATAATGTTAGGGACAAACACAAAATACAGCATAGTGATTTCCTTAAAATTTGTCAAACATTTTCTACTTCAGATGTTTTATTAACAGGTTCCGTAGCCCGGAAAGGGTTATATTTCCGCCACTCATAACGAGAACCACTTTTTTCCCGACCAGGGACTCTCGAATTTTTAAGGCCGCCGCCAGCGGAGAAGCTCCGGCTCCCTCTACCAGATTGTGGGTTTTTTCTAACAGGATTAAAATGGCCCGTTCAATCTCCTCTTCACTCACCACTAAAAAATCATCCAGAAAATCCCTCAAAATTCCCAGGGGAAGTTTAAACGGGGATCGAGTTGCCAGACCTTCAAAAGAAGTCATAGAAGGACGAATCACCTCACGCCCCTCCTTCCAGGAGAGATAGACCGCGGGGGCCTGTTCAGCCTGAACTCCGATAACTCGTATCGCCGGGTTAATCGCTTTAACCACCGTACAGGCCCCCGCAGCCCCACTTCCGCCTCCAATGGGGGTAATGATCACTTCGGCATTGGGCAGGTCTTCCAGGATTTCCAGATGAATCGTTCCTACGCCAGCAATCAACAATGGCTCATCTCCGGCATGGATATATCGGTAACCCTTTTCTTGGGCGATTTGTTCGGCATAAATCCGAGAATCATCGAACTCTCTCCCATGGAAGAGGAGTTCGGCTCCCATATTTTTTATGGCTTCCATTTTATCTGGGTTGGCATTTTCAGGACACACAATGATCGCTCTCACCCCGAAAAGTTTGGAGGCATAGGCGATGGATTGCCCGTGATTTCCTGAAGAGGCTGTGATAACCCCCCGACTTCGCTCTTCCGGGCTCAACTGAGAGAGAAGATAAATACCCCCTCGAATCTTAAAAGCTCCAATAGGCTGATGATTTTCATGTTTTACATAGACTTCGGCTCCCAACAGCTGGGAGAGGGAAGCATAGTAATGGAGTGGCGTTCTTAACAGATATCGAGCTATAATTTTCTTTGCCTGCAGAACATCCTGGAGGGTTGGTCGATATAAGGACTGTCTCATAAAACGAAAGGTCAGGAGTCAGAAACCGGAAGATCTTTTTACCTTCTAACTCCGGACTCCTGATCTCTGTTTTCTCTTACCTTCATTTCACCTGAATGTGAACCATCAAAATGAGAGATTGGCCTTTGTTGGTAAAGTAAAGATCGTTCGTTTCCGGGTTAATAACCAGTTTAAGAGGGTCACGCCCTGCGGGAAAGGCGGTTAAAATCCGATTGGAAAGACTGTTAATCACCGAAATAGTCTGGCTCTTCCGGTTGGCCACATAGAGTAAGTTATTTTTTAGGTTAAGGTCCATTCCATAAGGACTTTCTTCAACGGCCAGAATCCCATCCACTTTATGAGTATCCCCGTTGATTACAGAGAGCGTGTTACTCCGGGAATTGGTAACATAAATCTTTTTAGTTAGGGGATTAACCACCAAATGGGAAGGCCTACTTTCTACGGGAATCGTTGCAATAACTTTATCGCTTTCCCCATCGATAACCGATAGGGTATCGTCTTCGGTGTTGGCCACATAAATCTGATTGGTTCGCGAGTTTATGGCAATTCCGGTCGGTTTAGAGCCGACTTTGATTTCGGTTGTAACTTGATAGGTAAGCCCATCGATCACGGAAACCTTTTCATCGTTTTGATGGGTTATGTAGATTTTATGGGTTGTTGGATTGGTCGCCATGGAGGTAGGTTTATGGGGTAATAAAAGGGCCGGCAGAATCGTATCGTTTTCTAAATGAACGACCTGAAAAAGAGGAGGCTTCAGGCTGAGAAGATAGAGAAGGTTATCTTCAGAATTAAGGACCAAAGCACTGGCCGGTTGGCGAAGAGAAATGGTACGAAGGACATTCCGGTTAGTCAAGTCCACGACAGCAATTTCCGGAATTTGACTATAAGCCACATAAAGGGTATTTGTTTTCGGGTTAAGAACAAAATCTGAAGGAACATCCTTTAAAGAAATGGTTGCATCCACAATATTTGGAATTACAAAGGGAGGAGGGGCTTTTTTTGCCGTACAGGCCTGACAGACAACTAAAACAATTTCAAGCAATAAAAAGAAGAGGGTCTTAGGTATCACCTGGGTTGTCCATTGTCCGCTGTCCGTTGTCCGTTGCGGGTTTAGGGTAACCCCTTTGGGTTTTCTCTGCCCGGTTAAATTAACTCAAGCCTTTTACCCTACCTCAGAAAACAATGGACAACAGACAATGGGCAACAGACGAATTACAAAGCGATAATGCGTTTAAACTCCTCGCCTTCCACAACCTCCTTTTCCAACAAAACTTTAGCCAGGTGCTCTAGTTTATCTCGATGGGTTTCCAGAATCTCCTTGACCCGATCATAGGTTTCATCGATAAGTCTCTTGACCTCCAGGTCTATTTCATAGGCCGTTTGCTCGCTATAGTCTTTTCCAACTCCTAATCCATTATCTAAAAATAGAGATTTTCTTTCCCGTTCAAAGGTTACGAGCCCCAACCGCTCACTCATACCAAATTCTTTGACCATTCTTCGGGCAATCTGGGTAGCCTTTTGGAGGTCGTCATGGGCCCCGGTCGAAACCTCACCGAAGATGATCTCTTCGGCTACCCGGCCTCCCAGAGCTACACAAAGCCGATCGAGGAGTTCGGATTTTGTCATTAAATAGCGATCTTCCCCGGGCAGGTACTGGGTATAGCCCAGGGCGGCAATACCCCGGGGAATAATCGAAACTTTATGAACCGGGTCAGTATGGGGAAGAAAGGCGGCCACCAAAGCATGACCAGATTCATGGTAGGCCACGATTTCCCTTTCCTTTTTACTCATAATCCGGCTTTTCTTTTCCAATCCTGCAACCACGCGATCTATGGCTTCTTCAAGTTCCGGCATACCGACCTCAGATTTATTCCGTCGAGCCCCCAACAGAGCCGCTTCATTGACTACATTGGCCAGATCTGCCCCCACAAACCCAGGGGTTCGAGAGGCTATAACGCGGAGATCCACCTCTTTTCCTAATTTTACCTGCCGGGCATGGACCTGAAGAATTTTTTCTCGACCATTGATATCCGGACGGTCTACTAAAATTTGACGATCGAATCTCCCAGGTCGTAGCAGAGCCGGATCCAAAATCTCAGGACGGTTCGTTGCAGCCATAACAATGATCCCTTTTCGGGAATCAAATCCATCCATCTCTACCAAAAGCTGGTTCAAGGTCTGTTCCCGTTCATCATGACCACCGATGGAGCTCCCACCCCGGGTCTTACCCAGGGCATCCAGTTCATCAATAAAAATAATACAGGGAGCCTTTTGCTGGGCCTGATGAAAAAGATCCCGAACCCTGGCGGCTCCTACCCCTACAAACATCTCAACAAACTCGGATCCGCTCATACTGAAAAAAGGTACTTTGGCCTCTCCGGCTACCGCCCTGGCCAATAAAGTCTTACCAGTTCCCGGTGGGCCGATCAGAAGAAACCCCTTGGGAACTCTACCTCCAAGATTTCGAAACTTTTCCGGATTTTTTAAAAAGTCAATTAGCTCTATGAGCTCTTCTTTGGCTTCTTCGACACCGGCCACGTCATCAAAGGTTACGTTCGTTTCATCTTTAGAATAAAGCTTCGCTTTCGTTTTCGCAAACGACATTATACTCCCCCCGGGTCCGACTTTTTTGAAAACAACGATCCATACAGCAAAGAGAATCAACATAGGAAGAACCCAGGAGACCAGTTCCTTGACCCAGGGGTTCTCAAACTGTCCGGCATATTCTACCTTATTCTTTTCCAACTCCCTTACAAGATCCGGATCGTCTACTTTGGCCACCACAAAAGGTTTTCCCTTCCGACCCCCTTCCTCGCTTATAACCTCGCCGTGAATGATATCGACTCCAATATAAACAGACTTAACCCGACCTTTATTCAGATACTCTTTAAATTTGCTGTAAGGGATCTGTTCGGCACTTTGGGAGTTAACAAAACCATGAACGATGGCAAGAAGAAGAAAAACTCCCAATAAATACCAAACAGAAAAATGAATTCGTTTACGCATACGCCATTCCTCCCCAGATTAACCCAATTAACCGATAAGCTATATAACAGGCTTTTTGTTTAACCGTCAAGGAAAAACCACGGAGATTCCCCTTTACTCTCCGTATATCAAATGAATCAGAACATCTCCAACAACCTTTAAACTTCGGGGACTACATTTGTCCGGGGTATCGTCCAAGGTATGCCAGTAAGGATAATCCAGATCAATCAAATCTACGGAAGGAATTCCCGCCAGAAAATTTAAAGACCAGTGATCATCAAAAATGAAAGTCCCCGGTTCTTTGCGGAATTCCTTGTATCCGAGCTTTTCTGCGATACCCCAGATCTTATCTACTAAACCGGGTGCCCGATCCAGTGACAATTTCTCTTTGTAAATATCCAGGTTCTGATCCCCGATCATGTCCAACACAATTCCATAATCTGTTTTATAAGAACCGATATGACGAGCAAAGTATTTAGATCCCAAAAGCCAGTTGTTGTTCATCTCTTCTCCCGGTCTATAAGTCTTCCCAAGATCTTCTCCATCGAAGAAAACTACAATGACCCGTCTGTCCGGCTGCTGTTGCGCAAAGAGTCTGGCCATTTCAAGGAGTACGGCAACACCCGAAGCCCCATCATTAGCTCCGGGAATGGGTTTCCTGTGATTATCGGGATTCGGATCTTGATCGGCCCAGGGACGTGTATCCCAGTGCGCAGCCAGAATATAACTGGATTTCTGTGGGGACGGCTTATCCGGGCCAAAAATACCTATAATATTTGTTAAGGTGTAGTGGATTTCTCCTTCTTTAAAGCTAAAATCCTGGAACTCGACCCGGGGAGTATAGGACTTGAGCTGGGTGATCAGATAATTCCTGGTGAGTTCATGTCCTCGGGAGCCTGGATTTCGAGGTCCAAAACGAACCTGTTGCTCCAGGTGTTGAAAGGCTTTAGTTTCATTAAACTGGGGAAATCGGGAATAAACTTGACAAGACCCAACTGCCCAGTTCATACTTAAATAAAACAGGAGGTAAAGCCGGAAATTTAAAAGGAATGGTAAGGAAAGATGTCTTAACTTCTCAGGAACCATTTTTAATTAATCGGTGGAATCGACTCTCCCGCAACGGTAGAGGAAAGTTATGTGGAGAAATATTTTCATGGTGATAGCTTTTATCTTAGGGCTGGCCCTGGCCGTTTATGGTTACTTTTTTGCTATTAAATTTACTAAATATAAACCTTATCCACGTTTACCTAAAACACAAAAAGAAGAAAATTTAGAAAAGTCGAAGGATTTAGACTCCCCTATATAGGGGTTACATAGATTTTCAAAGGACCATGAAAGTATGGGGGTAGGAGAGTGTGGGGGTATGGGAGTGTAGGGATATATTCCTCTACACTTCCATACTTCCATACTCCTATACTCCCACACTTCCATGGTCCTTCTTCAATCTATCTATAATCCATAAAGGATGGTTTTTCTATTTTTATTTGCGAGTAGTTTTCTGCAAATTTTATTCCCGGTTTTAAATGAAACATAAAGTTAAAATTGCCTGTACAGGCTAAGGAGGAAAATGGCATGGGGGAGGTACAATCTTTCTATCACAGCGTTCGATACAGAGTTCGTAAGGCCGGTGAGATATTAGGAATTGACAAAGTCCTTCTCAGTAAAATAGAGACCCCGGTAAGGGTGGGAGAGTTAACCATCCCTGTGGAATTGGGAGATCGAGTTCTGGTCAATTTAACCGGTTATGTGGTCCACCATAGTGAGCACAAGAAACCCATGCGGGGAGGTATCCGATTGCACAAAGGGGTTACCTTAGATGTGGTTAAAGGCCTGGCCTCCGATATGACCTGGAAGCTGGCCGCCGCGGATATTCCCCACGGCGGAGCCAAGACAGGGGTTGTGGTAGATTGGGAAGATGATTGGTATAAGTCTCTGTCACCCAAGGAAAAAAATGTCGTTGAAGAAAACCTGATTCGAAGGCTGGCCGGAGAGATGCACCGGGCGGGCCTTATAGGAACCGGAGTTTATAGTTGTGCTCCTGATGTGGGATTCAAGCAAAAATACGCAGACATTTTCTTCGATGAGTATGATATGCGGCTGAATCCAACCAGCCGGGAGAACAAGGCCATTATAACCAGTAAGTCTGTGGTGAACGGAGGAATCGATGGTCGGGTCGAGGCGACCGGGTATGGCGTGGTCATGATGATTAAAGCAGCTTTGGAAGATAGGAGAATTCCAACCATTCAACGTCGAACCCTGGACGGTTTGACCCTGGCCATTCAAGGATTTGGCAATGTTGGCTCCTGGGTTGCAGATATGGCAGATCGAGAAGGGGCCAGGATTATAGCCGTAGGAGATGAAAGGGGAACTATCCTGAACGAAAAAGGAATAGATATTCCCCTGTTGAGGAAGCATGTGGCCGAAACGGGAACTGTGGTAGGATTCTCGGGTGCGAAGTTTTATGGAGATTCTCAAGCAGTACTGGGAGTCCCGTGTGATATCCTTGTTCCGGCCGCTCTGGAAAATCAGATCACTCTGGAAAATTACCACATGATCCGGGCAAAGGCCATTTTTGAAGGAGCCAATGGACCCATCACCCCCGAAGCAGATGAAAGGTTAATCAAAGAAGGTATTTATATCTCACCCGATATTATTACCAACATCGGGGGAGCCTTTGTATCTTACCTGGAAATCGATAAAGCCATTAACAATACCCGGTTTGGGGGCTCTTATACTGCGGAAGGACTAACGGCCCATGTATTGAGGGAACACCGAAAACGTATCCTGCAACACCCCCGGGTTCAAGAAATGTCCCGACAAAGGGGATACGATGTGGAGAGATTTATAAACGAACTGGCCATCATTTCAGAGGTTATGGACAAGGTCATTGATGAACGAACCGTTATCATGACGGCCCTGGAAAGGAAGATGCGAGAAGTCCATTATCAAATCACCGACTACATGTATCAGAAAAAGTTACCGGATCTCAGGACAGCCGCCCATGTGTGTGCATTGGAGAAAGTAGCCAAATGTTATGAGACCCGGGGAATTACTTAACAATCTTGGGGAAGTGTAGCAACGTATAGTTTGAAAGGAGAGGATCGTGAAAATTACCGATGTAAAAGCTACCTGGCTGCGTTATCCGATTCCTGAAGACAGGCAACACGTCAGTGATTTCGGTCGTGTTGCTACTTTTGATATGACCCTGGTGGAAATCGTAACCGATACCGGGATTAGCGGTTACGGGGAGGCCAAAGCTCAAGTTGGAAGTAGCAGTGACCATCATGCCCTCGTGGCTATGATCACCCAGGAACTGAAACCGATACTGATCGGACGTGATCCTCGCCAGATCAGTGCAATTTGGGAAGAACTCTATAATGGGGTTCGAGGGCACTATGCCCTTACCCGTGGAAGGGGCTTTCCGGTGCTGGATCGCCGGGGGATTCGAATCTCCGCCATCAGTGGGATTGATATGGCTTTGTGGGATATTCTGGGAAAATCACTGGGTGTGCCCGTTTATCAATTATTGGGCGGTAAATGTCGGGATAGCTTACCCGCCTACGCCAGTGGCGGTTGGGCCGATGTGAAAGGAATCGGAGCCCAGTTACAGGGTTACATCGATCGGGGTGGCTTTCGTGCTGTGAAAATGCGGGTAGGGGTCATGGACGGAGACGTAGCGACGTCTGCAGCCCGGGTTCAGGCGGCCCGGGAGGCTTTAGGTCCGCATATCGGAATCATGGTGGACGCCCACGGTACCTTTAGTGTCCGGGAAGCCCAACGTTTCGCCCGTAAGGTCGAAAATTGCGATCTGACCTGGTTCGAGGAACCGGTGAATGCCGATAATAAGGCAGGTCTGGCTGAGGTACGGGCCAGTACCGATATCCCCATTGCCAGCGGTGAAAGTGAAGCCACCCGTTTTGACTTCCGGGATCTCATAACGTCCGGCGCAGTAGACATCTTACAACCGGATCTGGCCATCATGGGAGGAATTACAGAAGCCGTTCGGGTCGCTGCACTGGCCAGTACCTTTCAGCTTACCATAGCTCCCCATTTATGGGGTTCGGCACTCCTCTTTGCGGCAGGTTTGCAACTGGCTGCAGCAACCCCCCATTGTACCATTCTGGAATATTCCCTGGGCTTTAATCCCATGCTCCACGAACTGGCTGTGGATCCTCCCGTTGTCCAAGATGGATTTATCCGGATTCCCGATAAGCCCGGACTTGGAGTGACCTTGAATCCAGATTTTGTACAGCGTTATCGGATTCTGTGAGGGTCCAGGGAGCCTTTTTAAGGATTCTCACAGAGAGGAACCCTGAAAAGATCAGAAGTGGGGATAAATCGATCCATTTATAAATATCACCTCCTTTTTCCCTTGACGAAGCAATCTTTCCAGGATACCTTGCTTTTCAGATTTACTAAATGTCTTTATAAAGGACCTTCTTCCATAAAGTTAGAAGAACTCTGGGTGAAGGAGTCATAGATTATGGGTATTCTACTTGGTTGTATTGCAGACGATTTTACCGGAGCAACGGATTTGGCAGGGATGCTGGTCGAAGCAGGGATGAGGACGGTTATGACCATTGAGGTACCTACTTCCGGCGTCTCTATAGATACCGATGCCCTTGTCATTGCTTTGAAGTCTCGGACGATTCCGGCTCAAGACGCAGTGAATCAATCTCTGTCGGCTTTGCACTGGCTTCAGGAAGCAGGTTGTCGACAGTATTTTTTCAAATACTGCTCAACCTTCGATTCTACCGATCAGGGAAATATCGGTCCGGTGACCGATGCGCTGTTAGACGCCCTGGGCTCGAACTTTACCATAGCCTGTCCGGCTTTTCCTAAAAACAAGCGGACCCTCTATAAAGGGCATCTGTTTGTAGGAGATGTCCTCTTAAATGAAAGTGGAATGCAACACCATCCCCTTACGCCCATGACCGATGCCAATCTGGTCCGGGTGCTGGGTCGGCAGGCGAAACATCGGGTAGGTTTGGTCCCCTACGATATTGTTAAACAGGGAGAGCAGGCAATTCGACAGGCCTTTACCTCCCTGGCAGAAGAAGGGTATCGCTATGCCATCGTGGATGCTTTAGAGGATTCCCATCTTATGGCGATAGGTCATGCCTGTGCAGACATGCCGCTGGTTACAGGAGGTTCCGGAATCTCCATGGGATTGCCGGATAACTTTCGCCGTAAAGGTTTGTTGAAGGCCGAGATACAGGCCGATAAATTGCCCACCATTGAAGGTAAATCCGTTGTGCTATCCGGGAGCTGCTCCCCGGCTACCCAGGAACAGGTTGCCATCATGCAACAAAAGTATCCTTCTTTTAAACTCGATCCCCTACGCCTTGCGGAGGGGCCCGAGCAGATCAACGAAGTCATGGTATGGGCAACTCCTCTGCTGGAAAAGGGGCCCGTGTTGATTTATGCAACCAGTAAACCCGGGGAAGTTAAAGCCGTGCAGAACAAACTGGGAGTCGAAAGGGCAAGTCAGGTTATTGAAAATGCCTTTGCCGAAATCGCCAGGCATCTGGTCGAGGTAGGTGTACGAAAATTTATTGTGGCCGGAGGTGAAACCTCCGGTGCGGTGGTTCGTGCGCTAAACGTTTCGGCTTTACGGATTGGACCTCAGATAGCACCGGGAGTACCCTGGACGACGAGTTTGAATGATAAACCCTTTGCTTTAGCCCTTAAATCTGGTAACTTCGGGTCGAAAAACTTTTTCCAGGAAGCGTTGGATAGTCAGCCATGAATGAAAACCGATTAAGAGAACAGATCTGTCTATTCGGTCAATCTCTTTTTGACCGGGGTTTAACGGCAGGAAGTTCCGGAAATATCAGCGCAAAAGTAGACGATGGCTGGTTGTTAACCCCTACCAATTCCTGTCTGGGACGATTAGATCCTGCCCGCATCTCTAAATTGAACTGGGAAGGTAAGCTCCTCAGTGGCGATCCCCCTTCCAAGGAAGCCTTTCTCCATCTGGCCATGTACCAGGAACGAAAAACCTGTGGGGGAATCGTTCATCTGCATTCCACTTTTGCCGTGGCCGTGTCCTGTTTACCCCATGTGAATCCCGATAATGTACTTCCCCCTCTGACAGCCTATTATATCATGCGTGTCGGTACCTTACCGTTGATTCCCTATTATCGTCCCGGTGATCCAAAACTCGGCGATGCCGTACGCGCTCTGGCCGGCAAACATTCTGCCGTACTTCTGGCCAATCATGGCCCCGTCGTCGCCGGAACATCCCTGGAAGCAGCCGTATATGCCACCGAAGAACTCGAAGAAACAGCCAAACTTTATCTGCTTCTCTATGGACGTCATCCACGTTGTTTAACAGAAGATCAGGTTGAAGAATTGAACCGGATTTTTCCAAGATCTTAAAGAGATTGTTTAGTTAGCAGGGCACAAAAACAAAAAGAATCCTGAGGGACATGAAAAGTATTATCCCGTGGGATGATCCTTGTGGGTCCTGGGTGTTTTGTGTCCTTGCGGGCGGGTATTTAAATGCCAAAATTTGCAGCGAATTTGGGGTTTTTGTTTCCCGAAGTTGAGTTTTTGGACCGTTTTGAAGCGGCAGCCAATGCCGGATTTCAAGCTGTCGAATTCCCGTTTCCTTACACTTATCCGGCCCATGAAATCGCCCAAAGACTTCATCGAGCCGGATTACAGCAGGTTTTATTTAATCTTCCACCCGGTAATCTAGAAGCAGGAGATCGAGGTTTGGCCTGTATTCCGGGTCGTGAAGCCGAATTTGAAGCCGGTGTCGATACCGCTTTGGCCTATGCCCGGGTTTTACAGTGCCCAAGACTCCACGCAATGGCAGGCTTGATCCCCCCACATGCCGATCCTCAAGTTTATGAGGCTACATATATCCGTAATATTAAAATTGCGGCCCGGAAAGCGGCCAGATACAATGTCATGATTCTCATCGAGCCCATAAACACCTACGATGTACCGGGCTACTTTTTAAATCGACAAGACCAGGCCCAACGGCTGTTGAAACGCATTAACGAACCCAATGTGGCCATCCAACTAGACCTGTATCATTGTCAGATTATGGAAGGAAATCTGTCCGCCCATCTTCAAGAAATGCAGGGCCAGTATGCCCACATTCAGATTGCCGGGGTGCCAGGAAGGCATGAACCCAACATCGGTGAAATCAATTATCCTTATTTGTTCGACCTCCTAGATCGAATAGGCTATAAAGGATGGATAGGTTGTGAGTACCATCCCAGGGGTAAAACAACTGAGGGACTCGATTGGGCTTTGGCTTATGGAATTAAGCCTAAACTGAATACCTGAGGAATAATAAAGTTTTACCCCATCGGGTAATTCGGATCGGATTCTTTTTTACAGAGAGGAAAAGGTATGAATCCAGAGTAATGCCCCCCATGCCGATACCGGGAGGTGGTACCCTGGACTTCAGCAAAGATGGCGCACCAATCGAGAAGTTTACTCAATCAAGATAGGAAAAGATGGTTAAGCAAGGAAGTTATTCTTTGGGTAATTGGCATTCTTTGTTTCTTCAACTACCCGGCCGAGGGTGCAAAAAGCGCCCAGCAGAAAGAGAAAGGAGAAGTGGTTATGAGTTTTGAGCTTAGAAGCGTTGCCTTTGAAGAGGGTGGAAATATTCCTAAGGAATATACCTGTGATGGAGCCAATATATCCCCTCCCTTAGGTTGGGGAGATCCTCCAGAACAAACCAAGAGTTTTGCCCTTCTCGTTGAAGATCCTGACGCTCCAGGCAAGACATGGGTTCATTGGATTATTTTTAACTTACCTCCAGACGTCCGACAGTTGTCGGATAATATTCCAAAGCAGAAGACCCTGGCAGGAAACCAGAGACAGGGTACCAACGATTTTGGTAAAATCGGATATGGAGGCCCATGTCCACCAAAAGGGGCCCCACATCGCTACTTCTTCAGGCTTTATGCCCTGGACAAGATGCTGGATCTTAAGCCCGGAGCCACCAAATCCGAACTTCTCAAGGCTATGGAAGGCCATATTCTTGCTAAAGCCGAGTTAATGGGTCGTTACCAGCGATGAGATGCGCTAATAATCATACCTTTAACTATCCTGCCTATGATCGGGAGTCAGATTCTTTAATCTGCCCTGTTTGCTGTGTGGTGGTTGAAGTGACTGAACTCTCTGGGGATGCCTGGACCGATGTAACTGGCGGCGAAATCCCCCTCGAAGAAGAGGTGAAAGATTTACAAGAACTCGTCAAAATCCTTACCTTACGGATCGAGCGTTTGGAGAAACAAGTGGGTATCTTCCAGAGTTCCGTCGAAAGGACCTTGTTTCGGAGAATCCAGGCGTTCTTTTCAAAAATTTTCAGGTAGGCTTATTTTTTCCTTGACTTTCGCCTTTTATTTTCCTAGCATGGCAGCGAGGTGATGATATGAAACGTAAAAATCGCATGAATCGCTGGAACGATCCGGGGACCTCCATTAAAACCGCGTTTTCTTTCCTGCTTTATTTTGTGATTATCCTTATTTGTCTCGTTTTAGGGATAGCGATTGTCGAAGCTATTCCGGCTCTGGGACGATCCGGGGTCCTGGCCATTTATTATCTTATCGCGGGGCTTGGAGTTTTATTGGCGATGGTTTTTATTTTTTCTCTGGCTCGTTATGCCTCCGGAATTACCCGTTCCAGTATTGAGACCTACCAGAGGGAGTTGGAAGCCTATTCTACCCGGAATATCGAGATGGGTTTTATAGACTACGAAGCGCTCGAAGAGGGGGAGACCGATGGGGCGGAGGGGGCTTTGAAGGATGGGGATGAAACGCCGAGAATGCTGGGAGATGCACGATCCCAGGTCCCTCAGGTTATGACCGTTGCACAGGCCAGTGCTTATCTACAAGTTACCCCGGCGGTTATCCGGAGAATGATCAAAGAAGGATCTCTCAATGCTCAAAAGGTAGGAAGGGAATGGCGTATTCTGAAATCAGAATTGGACAACTACCTGGCCGAAGAAGGTTCTTGAGAAGAATCGGAAAGCTTCTAACAAAGGGAAAATCTCGGCCTGGCTGGAGGACAGATCTGCTAACAGGTTCTTCTTTCCTTCACCCTCGATCCCCATAGGCGCCAGGATAAGAGTAAGGTCCATGAGGAGGGTCTCCTTAATGTCAAACGAGACGTTATACGGGCGCAAGGCCTTGCGCCCCTACCTTAGTTTGCAGGGGAAGGAACTTTGAAGCGAAATCCCCTCCCCTGGGAAACGGGGGAGGGACCGGGTGGGGGTGCCTTAACCTGGCGCGTATGCCCCCGATCTCTCTCCCCGCAGGCGGGGAGGGAGATTGGTAGATCTCCAGGCCAACTTCCCAGGCCCTATCCTGGTGCTATGGGATAGGGGGAGGCTTCGCTTCAAGTCTGATCCTTAACTGGATGCATAGGGGGAATAACCCCTTTCCCATCGGGTTCCTTCCTTTTCACCAATCTCTAGTCCCTTCTATTTGAGGGTGGGGGCATTAAATGAAGGGTAAATTCTTAAAGACCCTCTACCCGGCATCTCTAGCTGGCTACCAGAACCTGTCACATTTCATTCAAGACTCATCCTATCCAGGTGCTATTTTTTCTCCTCCTTGGCATGGACTCCTTCTACACTCAGATTAATAACTATCTCATCGGATACAACCAGTCCTCCACCATCTAACTTATCGTTAAAGGAAACATGGTAATCTTGCCGGTTGATCGTTAAAGGCCCTGCTTCAATTCCAATACGGTTATTACCCATAGGATCTTTCACAGGACCGGCCAGGGTGAAGGGAAAAGAAACTGTTTTGGTTACGTCTTTTATCGTTAAATCCCCCGTAACCAGGTAATGGCTATTCTGCTTCTCGATTTTCTTACTTTTGAAGATGATTTCGGGGTACTTTTCTACTTCCAGGAATCGTCCACTTCGTAAATCTGCATCCCGCTTTTCATTATTGGTATTGATGCTGGCTGTTTTAATGACCGCGGTTACCGAGGACCGGGTAATATCCTGGGGGTCATATAAAATAGTTCCGGAGAAGTCTGTAAAATTGCCTTTAACGTTGGTGATTACAAAGTGCTTGGCCGTAAAACCTATGTAAGTGTGTGCTTTATCAAACTCATACTTATCGGCACCAAAGGCCATTGTTAGGGAACCTAAGATCCCTAAGAAAGTAAAAACGATATGTCGGTAGTGCATAAGACCTCCTTGTCCTAGAGAAAATAAGGGTATAATAGCCAGTTAGTTACCTGTTTTGAGAGATTAACCGCTGGATATAACTAAAGTCTGTCTGATAGAAAAGACAAGGAAATATTTTTTACTCTCTTATGGATTTTTTCCGCCGTTCTCTATTTGCTGCTCGCCATTTGCTATTCGTCGGGGATAGGATCCTGTTTCCCCTGGCTTACACCAGGGTTATCCCCAGGTCACCCGGCTGGGACTAGCCTTCTTATCCTGGTACATATGTTCCTGTTCTCCCCTCAAGGGGGGAAGGGAGGTACTCAGGCCGAAAATAAGGCTTTCCCCTTCTTAGCTGGATGCTTATAGATTATTCCTTCCGTTCCATCTCCTGTCGGAGTAACTCCTCAAATTCTTCAGCCGGTAAAGGTTTACTGAACAGATAACCCTGAACTTCATCACCCTGGAGTTGTTTAAGAAAGTTAAGCTGTTCTTGGGTTTCCACACCTTCGGCCACCACTTCGAGTTTTAAGCCGTGGGCCAGGGTGATAACGACCTTTGCAATCATGGCATCGTTGGGATCTGTAGTCAGGTCCCGGATAAAGGACTGATCCAGTTTTAGAGTATGGAAGGGAAATTTTTTTAGATAGCTGAGGGAAGAGTAGCCGGTACCGAAGTCATCGATGGAGATATGGATTCCCATTTCTTTGAGGTGATACAGTACCGGAAGGGTATATTCGGCATTTTGCATGGCGGCACTTTCGGTAATTTCTAGCTCTAAGTAATGGGGGTGGAGGCCGGTTTCTTTTAATACCTGAGCGACCCTTTCAACCAGGTTAGGTTGTTGGAACTGCCGCGCCGAGAGGTTTACGCCGACCCGTAAGGGAGGAAAACCTGCTTCCTGCCAGGCTTTGGTTTGTTCACAGGCGGTCCGTAAGACCCACTCACCAAGAGGTATAATGAGTCCGGTTTCTTCGGCCAAGGGAATAAATTTTACCGGCGAGATCAATCCCAGTTCCGGGTGTTGCCAGCGTACCAAAGCCTCCATGCCGATAATCCGTTTTGTGTTAATCTTCACCCGGGGCTGGTAGTAAATTACAAATTCCTTACGTTCCAGTGCGCGACGCAGGTTAGTTTCCAGGGTCAGCCGCTCCAGGGTCTTAGCATTCATGGCCGGCGTATAAAATTGATAGACATTCCGGCCCTGCTCTTTAGCACGATATAAAGCAGTATCGGCGTTTTTCAGCAAGGTCTGGGTATCCTCTCCATCACTGGGATATAGAGTAATTCCGATACTGGCGGTGATATGAAAATCGTAGCCCCCGAAATTGAACGGAGGTTTAAGGGCATGAAGAATTTTTTGAGTCACTCTGGCCACATTCTCTGCATGGGTCACCCGGGTAAGTAATAAAGCGAATTCATCACCTCCCATACGAGCTACCGTATCGGTTCCCCGCAAAGCATCTCTTAACCGATGGGCTACGTTTTGAAGCAATTGATCTCCTACCGAATGGCCCAGAGTATCGTTGATAAGCTTAAAATGATCCAGGTCCAGGAACATCACCGCCAACCCCTGCTTATCCCGCCGTGCATGGGCCAACTCCAGGGTAAGGCGATCCTCAAAGAGCATTCGATTCGGTAGCCCGGTCAGAGGGTCGTGATACACTTGCTGCCATATTGTTTCTGCGGCCTGTTTGACTTCGGCAAGCTCCGTCTGCCGTCTTTTTCGCAAAAAATATAGACCCGTTGCAATCAGTAATAAACCTCCGGTTCGAAGAAGTCCTTCGATTATTATGTTCCATCTCTCTAATTCCTTTGCAAATCCACACAAAAAGTCTAAAAGAAAACTATAACTGACTAAGCCCCAACCGATTTCCAAAGCAGGAACCTGCCATTTTCTAACAAAAAGGTAACCAACAATGAAAACAATCAGAGAAGCCCCCTCAAAAGAAAGGTCCATCCAATCCCATGGGAATTCTAAAGGAAAAGAATAGAACCAGAGGAATGGGGTTGCTACACTAACAGCCAGAAATATCCACCCAAACAGAGTATTAAATCTTTCCATTTGAAATCCTTAAAATGAAACCCTTAAAAGTACTTTTCAAATCATCAGACAAATTCTTGAATACTTTTATGAATCAGTTTGCATAATCCTTTTTATTTTATCAAACGAAGACGTTTAACCTACTGGGTTACTTTCCCATCTGCATTTCCGAAAAAGGTGGAGCCAGCAAAGGACTTCCTCGCGGAGTTCTTTTTGAACCCTATCCAAGGCGCCTTTCGCAATAAGAGAGGGAATACTCTAAACCGACCCAAGTGGTGAAAAACCCTTCTGAGTCCTACACGTTGGTTAAGAGAGTCGTGGTTATAATACCCTTAACAGGATCATAAGAGGTTAAACGGACACCTATTTTATACCTTATGCAAGGTCTGAACCACGATTCGGGATTAGAAGCAGGAGAATCCAACCTTGAGAATTCCTGTAACCGGGCAGATAAGTAATCGGCTATGGATAATCCTTCAATAGACCCATCGGTGAGGGAATTGAATAGCCTTAAAGGATTATAGGTTGAGGGCGGCAGAACCGTAGTCTGGGGGAGTGAAACAGAATCGCCATAGAAATATAATCTGATTTATAGGGAGGATCCTATAGAGCTGCTCTTACCATTTATGGCGCCTTTCCATATAAAAAATAGTATAAGTCCCTGGTCGACGAAGCCTCTACCTTTTTCATCCTGTTCAACCGGACCTGGAGGGAAAAAACTCAAAAAACTCTATGACTTTTTATTTGAATAACCCTTGCATATTCAGAGGGGTATACCTAGTTTGACAGTATTAAGCTAAAAACAAAGGGTAAAATCGATTGTATGAATTAATGAAAGGTCATCTTCTTCTATGAAGAATCCAAAAAAACATGGCTCTGCAAGGGAAATCTCCACCGATGAGGGCCTTGCCCTTTACCTGCAGGAGATTGGGAAGATCCCTCCTACAACCCGAGAGGAAGAACGGGAACTGGCCGAGCGGATTCAGAAGGGGGATCAGGAAGCTCTGAACCGTCTGGTAGAGGGAAACCTGAAGTTTGTGGTCAAAGTAGCCCAGGGGTACCAGGGATGTGGGTTGTCCCTGATGGATTTGATCAACGAAGGCAATCTGGGGCTTATTGAGGCGGCCAAGCGCTTTGATCCTTCCAAGAACGTCAAGTTCATCTCGTACGCGGTGTGGTGGATCCGGCAGTCCATTTTACGGGCTTTATCCGAGCAGGGTCGTACCATTCGGCTGCCCTTGAAGCAGGGCGGGCTTTTAACCAGGCTTGGAAAGGTATACAACGATTTAGTCCAGGAGAAAGGAGGGGAAGAGCCCACTCCTAAGGAAATTGCCGAACGAATGGAGATTCCAGAGGAGCAGGTTCGGGTTATTTTGGAATTTTCCAAAAAGCCCGTATCCCTGGATATGCCGACGGCAGAGGATGAAAATGCCACATTAATGAACCTTATCGCCAGCAAGGAAAGTCCGGCTCCGGACAAAGCTCTCGTCGACCAAACCCTTATTGAAGAGCTTCAGGAGCTTTTAAACCAACTGGACCCTCGGGAGGCTCTGATCCTGCGATTACGTTTTGGCATCGATGGGGAAGGTCCTTTGACGTTAGAAGAAATCGGGAAGCGTTTAAACCTGAGTCGGGAAAGGGTCCGACAGCTTGAAAAACGGGCCAAGATCAGGTTGAGGAAGCTGGCCAATGCCAGAAGTCTGGGAGATTATTTGAATTGATTTCTCTCCGTATCCCAAAATACAACGTATTATCGGGGCTACGAAGGTCCTTATCCCCGTCGAAGAAGTAATCAAGATGCCGAACCCTGGTTATTACTATGGGTACCTGCGGAGTTACGTATCAGCAACCGGCTTAGCCGGACCCCAAACCTCTTCTTAAAGAGAAACGAATCCCCTCAGTTAGCCAAAAGCCCAGAAACTTTTGTCCTTAGAGGGCTTTCCTTCTTTGGAAGGTTACCCCTTATAGACTTTTTCTTGTATGCCAAATAGTTGAAACCATAAGTGATGGAATCTGGAAATTTTTATCTTGACAGAACACGAAGTGTTGCTGTTAAATAATCCTAATTGGAAGGGTTAAGAGGAAAGCTTTGTGTTTTGCAATCCTATAGGATGTTTTTGCTAGTAAATGTTTTCTCCTCTAGGTTAAAACCCCTGAGTCCCTGATGGAATAAAATTCTAGACTGGGAGCCTAAACTTTGCGTTCTATCATTATATGCTTACTTATCTTACTTCCCTATACTGGGAATTGTCAACTACTAGGGTGGTACGCGGAAGATTTTGAGCTGCTTCCTGTTGGGGAAATTAAGTCAGATCTAAGTAAGGCAGGGATTGTTTTCCTCTTTCCCCGTTCCTTCACGGTAAAACGAATACCTTTTACCTCCTACCTAAAATATTATCCTGCCTTCCGAGCTAGTAAAGCCTATCAGGAAACAAAGGCTGCAAAGACGCTCCTGACCATTCGCAATTTTTCTCATACCCTACGAAGTGATTTTTATTCCTCCGTTGTTGCCCAAGGTATCGGAGTAATAAAGATACCATCCTCTGAAGATACCGACGAATCTTTTATATCACATCTTGTTTGAGATAACTTCCTGTTTTTCCAAAGGCCCTTTAAATCCCTAGATAGGGGGTTCCTCTCTTTTTCGAAATCTCTTAATGTTGCGATTATAGATTTTCATAAAGAAGGCACTGCAACAAAGTCTACGGGATAAACAGAGGAAAAAACCTTAGCTTAAATTGCAAAGTGTAAATTTATCTGTCAGAGGGGATATTTGGTGATGATCTCAAACCCGGTATCAGATACCTGACCGAGGTGCTAAGATCTTGCATCAGAGTTTTATGTTATGATAGATTTTTTATTCCAAATCCTTCAAGAGACCTGGATCATCCTTAAAGAAGCCTCCGTCTTCCTATTATTTGGTTATCTGGTAGGCGTTCTTATCATCTTGTTGATCCCTGCGAGGGCCATCCTTACGTACCTGGGAACCGGAAAGATCAAATCGGTTTTCTGGGCATCTCTAATTGGAGTACCCATGCCACTCTGTTCTTGTGGCGTTGTGCCAACTGCCCTCTCCTTAAAAAAACAGGGTGCTAATAATGGAGCAACAGTTTCTTTTCTGATTTCGACTCCCGAGATGGATGTAGATACCATCTTCGTCAGTTATGCTTTAATGGATCCTATCATGGCAACTATACGTCCCATAGCTGCTTTTGTTACAGCGGTAACAGCTGGGATCGTTACCAATTTCTGGGGGGATCAAAAACAAAATACTCAAACGCCTGATCCACCTTTTACACCCCAGGATCATGGTCCTGCTGTAGCTAGGAACTCCCATTCTTTGCCAGATCATCATTCCCATGCTCTCAAAGAAGAATCTTACTTTGAGACCGTGCTTGGACCTGTAGGTGTGTCTGGCGGCTGGATCCAGAAGTTTTATAGAACGTTTCAACAATTGATTGATGATACCTCTTACTGGGTAACAGTGGGAGTAATCTTATCCGGGGTTATCGCGGTTCTTCTCCCGGCGTCTGTTATCGAAAAATATTTAAGGGGTGGTTTTATGAGCATGTTGGTTATGCTGCTTATTGGTATTCCTATGTATACCTGTGCCACCGCTTCCACTCCCATTGCTGCAACCCTGATCCTAAAAGGGTTAAATCCAGGAGCGGCACTGATTTTTCTCTTATCTGGACCCGCCACAAACCTTGGAACCATAGTCGTCCTTCTAAAATTTCTGGGGCGCAGAGTCGTGGCCCTCTATCTGGGAACCATTGTTGTGGTAAGTTTGTTAGCTGGGTATGTAGTCAACTGGATATATTGGAGCTCTGGCCTGGATCCTCGAATGACCTTTGGGGCCGCCTCCAATCTGATTCCTGAGAGCATCAAAACCGTTGCGGCTCTCGGAGTAATCAGTTTGTTTATTCTCAGCTTCCGACGAACCAATGTTCCAGAAGAATGGATCCATCTTCGGGATAAGTTTAGCTCCCTAACAGGTTTCCATTTAACGGCTATCCGGATCAAAGCGGGTGCTCTCATTGCACTTGCGGTTATATATTTGTATAGCGGTTTCGTTACAATCCAACCCGGAGAGATCGGAGTAAAATTACGGTTTGGTAAGATCATTGCCTCCAACCTTGCTCCCGGCCTTCATTACCACGTTCCATGGCCTATTGAAAAAATTGAAAAGGTCCATAAGGATTTGATTCGAAGGGTTGAGCTTGGATTTAGAACGAATAATCTTTCCTTAGATAGCCAGAATCAGGTCAAAGCCCAGACAGTGACCGAGGGTTCAAACTTAGGCTCACAGTTCATGGTTTCGAATAGTCTTTGGTCTGAACAGAAACAGATAGAGGAGGAATCTTTCTTCCTGACCGGGGATGAGAACATTGTGGATATCAATCTAACGGTACACTATAAGGTGAAGGATCCGGTACAATATGCGTATCGGATGAACGAACCGGACCGTCTGGTACGGAGCTTCACATTATCTGGACTTCGTGAAGTCATTGGACAGATGAAAATTGATGCCGTGCTTACCATAGAAAGGGGAAATATAGAAAGGAAGGTCCAGCATCTTCTGCAAGAGGCTCTAGATGCCTATGAAGCCGGTATAGAAGTTCTCTTTGTTCAACTGTTGGCTGTAGATGCTCCCCGGGAGGTTCATTCTGCATTCCGGGATGTGGCCAGTGCCCAGGAGGATAAACTCCATATCATTAACCGAGCATTAACCTTTGCAGAAGAATCAGTGAATCAGGCTAAAGGGGAAGCTGCAAAAACGATCCAATCCGGCCTGGCCTTCAAGGAGGAAAAAATCTTAAAAGCCCAGGGAGATGCACAAGCCTTTACTCTCAGGAATCAGGCTTACCAGATTTCTCCTGAACTTAATCAGTTCCGTCTTTATCTGGAAACTATGGAAACCATTTTACCTAAAGTTCAAAAAACCTTGAGACCTGGGCCTCGTGATATCAAAGACGTTGATCTTTGGAGATGGAGCGCCACACCCGCAGAGCCCTGATAGGAACCCCTTTCAGATAGTAACATGAAGTAGGGCTAAATAATATAAAATAAAGACTTGAGTTTGGAAGCTCCCCTGGGCGGAAATTACCGAACTTTTTGTATTAACCCTCCTTCCGATGCAAGGGATCTTTTTGAAGCCATTGCGCAAATAACTTAAACAGTCCTCCAGATCGTATAGGCCAGTATGATAAAGATATCTTCGATCATTCTGGGATCTGAATTCGTCCCAATTGTTCAAGGTCCAGGAGTTACCTGACCCATCCATGTCGCCTGGCTGAGGTCGGGAGGAATCTCCCCTGGAGCAATGGCGACTATGGATGAGGTACCGGATGTTGCACAAACCATGGTCATGGCTTCCCGGATTGATATCCCATGGCGCTGTACGAAATATGGGAACCTTATCGTAGCCAGATTCACAGTCAGGGTGGGCATCCCACAGATGAGAGCGTTCACGAATCGGTGCCCCTAACATTGAGACCGTTTCAAAGTTAAAATTTACAGGTTAAGAGAAAAGATGGGGGTTTACTTATTTTAGAAAAGGAAAAGATTTGCCAGAACGATCAAATCGCTCTCTGCAGGGAAGTTTAAGAAGGCCAGGTCCTGTTGTTTCAAGTTTCGATACGCTTTGGCCAGATCTTTTTCCTCAGATTCGATGGGTTTCAGGACGTTGAATCTAAAGTTACACCTCAGGGTAGTATAAACAGCAAAAGGAAAAAGATGCAAAGGTCACCACTTTGAATCTTGTACAAAGCACACTTTTCCCTTGACAAGTTGCGAACTTATGATAATTAACAAAGGTTAATTTTAAAACTGTCACCGGATGGAATCTAGTTTTTAAAAGAAGGAGATAACCATGTTTGGGGGAGGAGAGATTGATCTTATATTTGCAGGGGTTAGAGCGGCCTTAAAGTTTGGTTTTGGAATTCAAAATTTGGTTACCCAGAAAGTGGTCCAGGAGAAGATTGTATTGCCCAGGCCTAAGAAAGAAACCGGGTGGTTAATAGTTGAAGATTACTTTCAAAATGAAGGAAAAAATCTGGTTCGGCCCGGAGGGCCTTATCATAAACCCTGGCAGGATAAGGATGTTCCGGAAACAGCGGAAACAAGTATTCAATCCCTTATTGAGGCTTACGAAGGAATCCTGGGAGCTAAAAGTATTATCAAAGTTTTTAAGAATGCTCCAGAGTTTCAAACTATCTTTGCCCATGTGGAGGAAGAGGAGCAATATGCCGCAATTGCCGCTTTGTTTAAAATAGAAGAGAAAAAGAAAAGCAAGCTATTTACAAAAATTTTTGATCTCACGTTGAGTGTAGTAAGGGAAAATGCACCGCTTTTCGCCGAAAGCAATCCTACCCTCTCCAGAGCCATTACCACCTTTTTACAGGTTTTCCCAACCGATGTAACGGCCCTCAGCAAAGATGAGATCTTCAAGGGGCTTTTAGATACCACCCTTAAAATCGCCGCCAATAATTCAAGTTTGTTTTTAGGCGATAATAAATTCGGCTCGGTCCTAAGGGCAGTTCTAAATCATGCTTCCGATCATATTACCGTAGCAACCAAGGGAAATTATCTGAAAGAGCTCCTCCAGGCAACCATCGATGGGGTTTCTAAAACCACCGGATTGTGGATAAATAAAGAAGTCTTGCAGGATGTGATTACATCGGTTTTGGATGTCGTTTCGGTTAATCTTCGACAAGATAGTGTCTTCCGAACCCAAACCCTGACGGATATTTTACAGATAGCGCTGGATAGCATATCCCGCAATGCTTCGTTAATAGGGGGGGGAGAAAACCTGGCTTCTATGGTTCTGAGCTCGGTCCTTCAGGTTGCCAATCAAGATCTCAGCAGGTTATTGAATCCTAATAAGGCCCTGTTCTCGGATATTCTTAAAATTTCACTTGAAACTATCGGAAAGAATTCAGCCGTATTTCTTCAAAATCAAGATGTCGTTTCCCAGGTTTTGAAGGGTGTTTTGCAAGCTGTGGGAGAGAATCCGGACGCGGCGGTTAGTGGAGAGTTGTTTAAACAGCTTTTTGTAACCTCTTTAACCGAAACCCTGCGAAATTTGCAGCTTATCCTCAGCTCCCAACCTGTCCGAAAGCCCGGTAAGGGTGGTCGGAAACATGAACCGGCTTCTTCTTCGGATTTTCAGCCCGATCTTTTGTCCCAGACGATGAAATCTATCTTAAAAGCCCTGTCAGGAGCCGTTGCTCAATTTATAACCGAAGATCAAAAAACCCAGATAACCCAACTGGCCATGAATATTGTCACCAGAAATTCCGCTATTTTTGAGCGCTATCCCAATTTACTTGCCGATACCCTGGTGACGACTCTGGAAGCTATCTATCGAGGTTCAAACCGCTTAGTGGCCGGAGTTTTGTTAGAAGATACCGTCCGGTTAGCCCTGATTACCGTAGCCAGGAATCCAGGTTTGTACGATCAAGAGAAACTGCTGCTACCCGGAGTTCTCGATTCGCTATTTCAGGTAGCCACCGAGGATAAATCGACCTTGATCCGGGGAGATCTCTTGATGGATTTGGTACAAACTGCCTTAAAAATTGTTTCAACACGTCCGAAGGCCTTCCTTTCAGATAATAAACTGCTGTCCCGGACTTTAACGCTCACTTTACCGATTCTATCTGAGAAGTCAGAAGATTCCCTCACAGGAGAAAATATGGTACGGACTTTCACCCTGGTATTGGAGGCCGTTTCCAAAGAGCCTGATCTTATCCGAAAGAAGGATTTCAGGGCGTTTGTGATCGATTCTATGAAAGGATAAGAAAATGAATCGAAGGGAATTTCTGAAAGCCACTGCTGCCACTGCAGCAGGAATGGTATTAGAAGCCGGTCAATCTTCCCTTTCTTTTCCGGCTATTTTAAAAGGAACCCAGCTCCACCTGCTTCAATGGAGTAATTTTATTTCCCAGGCGGATGTAGAGCTTCAAAGACAGGCCAGTGAATGGGGAAAACAGATGGGGGTGAAGGTAACCATTGAGACGATCAATGCCAATGATCTTCAGGCCCGAATTGCAGCAGCCGTCGAGAACGGAATAGGCCCAGATATTATCCAGATGCTCCGAAACTGGCCCCACTTATACGCCAGTGGATGTATCGATGTAGATGATCTGGCGGAAGAAGTCAAAGCAAGGTATGGAGGTCTTTATAAGTCCTTTGAGGACTACTGCAACATTTCCGGTCACTATAAAGCCGTACCCTATCATGCAGCTTCAGGCTTGCACGTGTATCGAGAGGATTGGTTCCAGGAAGTGGGGGTGGAGAAATTTCCGGATACCTGGGAGGAATATTATCGAATTGGAAAAGAGCTCAAGAGGCGAGGACATCCCTTTGGACAATCGTTGGGACATACCTTTGGAGATGCCCCGGGCTTTTGTCTGGATCTTTTATGGGCCTTTGGGGGTAAAGAGGTAGAAGCCGATGGTAAAACCGTCGCCATCAACAGTCCGGAGAGCCTGCAGGCGGTGGAATTTATGGTAGAACTCTGGCGGGATGCCATGGATGAGACGGGTCTTTCCTGGGACGATACCAGTAACAACCGGGCCTTTTTGGCTGAGCAGATTTCCTGTACCCTCAACGGAGCCAGTATTTATCTGGTTGCCAAGAAGGATTATCCGGAGCTGGCCAGGAAGATTAACCATGGAAGGACTTTAAGAGGTCCGGCTGGAAGGTTTACCGGGATTTTAACCTTTGAGCACGCCATCATGAAGTATTCTAAAAATCAAGGGGCCGCCCGGGAGTTTTTGCAATTTCTCATGGCAAAGGAAAATTACTATAAATGGCTGGATGTGGCTCAAGGATATCTTATCGGACCGGGTCCTGATCAGGAAAACCATCCCCTTTGGCAAAAAGATCCTAAAATGATCGGGTTTCGAGATGTAGGACGATACAGTCGCTCCCTCGGTTATGCCGGCCCCCCTTCTCGTGCCGCCTCGGAAGCCATCTCAAAGTATATCATTGTAGATGTCTTTGCAAAGGCCGTTCAGGGTGAACCACCTAAAAAGGTTTTAGAATGGGCCGAAGCAGAACTACGGGAGATTTATGGGAGAGCTTAAAATCTCTTTTCTGAGAATCGTGAGAACTGGATAAAAAAATCCATTAGGATTTCTATTCTGTTTTCTTCTTTCCCGGCATTCTCTGCGGTTTAATTTTTAACCGCAAAGTTTGCAGAGAAGGCGTAAAGGACACGAAGGGTCTATGATAGCTTCCCGGTTGCCTAATAAATTCCGGCTGGTCTATATTTGTGTGATAATTCTCATTGCAGGATGTACCCCCAGAGAATTAACGCGGGCCAGAGAGTTATTTAACCTGGCATCTGTATATCGTATAAATGGGGAGGACCCTCAGGCTGATCAGGCTTATAGAGACGCTATCCTCTCTTTTCAAAAAATCATTGAGGAAGAAACCAAAGATCCAAAACACCTGGGAAATTTGCAGGTTCTGGCCCAGGCTTATGCTTTGCAGGCCTTTGCTTATATTGAGCTGGGGGAGTTTAAGGAGGCCGAAGAAACCATCCAGCAAGGAAGCAGCATTATGTTAAACGCAAATCCCCGGGAGCGGGAACTTTTCTATATCCTCAGTGGAATCTTACAGACGGCCCAGGCTGCTAGGTTGAATGAAAAGGAGAAAGGCCGATTCCAGCAGAATGTGGTCGATCTCTACAAAGAAGCTGCCGCAACTTTTAAAGCCTTACGGGATATGCCGGGAGTTGAGAGGGATAGTGACATGGTGGCCTATGCCCGGGAAGCGGAAGCCATCAGTTATGGAAATATTGCAGCCGAGTACGAAGCTGATTTTGGGGTTAATAAAAATGTAAACTCTTTAGATAAAGCCATTGAATACTTACAGAAAGCGAAAGAAACCTGCGAGCAGCTCCTGACTAAGGCTTCAAATAAAAATAGACCTTACACCCAATATTTACTTAATCAATATACCCGGGAGCTGGAACTGGCTAAGAGACGGAAGGAAAACATTTCCTAACTTCGCCTGTAGAGTTTTCGCTTACTCCGAATTTCTAAAAGTTTAGGTAACGCTTGCTCGGCAGCCCTTCGACCGGCGTCGATAATTTCAGGTGCTCTTTTAAAGTCCTTCCAACTGAATCCGGTAACCTCAGGTGTGATGGTAAGATCTGCCAGAGTGGCTTTGGAAAGGCCTATCTCATGTTGCAATTTTTGGAATGATCTCATGATGATATCCATCATCTTCCAATCTTCGGTTAAAGCCTCTTCCCGAGTACTTTTTTCCATATCTCCGGAACCGGTGGAGAAATACCGTCTCAGAGGGGACAACGCATTAACCCCTACGACAATATCGGCGCGCATTTCGATAAGATGGCTGACCGGAATGGGATTTATGTTGGACCCATCTACAAAAGTTTTTCCTCCTATCTTTACAGGTGGAAACAGACCTGGTACGGCCATGGAGGCTTGAAGGGCATCCCATAAAGAACCCTTTTCAAAGGCAACGTCTTTTCCGGTTTCTAATTCCATGGTAATAATCCGAAGGGGGATTTTTAACCGGCCAAACGTCTTCAAGGGTCCCAGAAAGCTTGCAATGAGTTTAAGAACTTTTTTGTTTGATAGGAATCCCCCTTGAAAAATCCTGAAGTCCCTCAAGGTCCCCAATTCATACTCATAGGCCAATTGGGAGGCGATCTCGATGAGATTTTTACTTCTGACTCCCGAAGCATAGGCTGCTCCAATGATCGCTCCGGTGTTGGTGGCTGCTATGAGGTCTATGGGTATCTTATTCTGTTCCAGGACATCCAGAACCCCTATATGGGCCAATCCCCTTGCCGCAACCCCGCCCAGGGCAATACCCAATTTTAGCCCGGTAATGTGCCTGGCCAACCTATGAATGGCCTCACTGGTAGGATTATCTGAAGCTTTCTCAACAATCAATTCCCCGGCTTTATGAAACGGCTCGAGGAATTCAGGCCCCCAATCTATTATCAAAGGTGGCGCTCCTGTCAAGAACTCCTCCACTGCACCAGGGTGTTGAGGGGTCTGGTAATATACAGTGATAACCTCCTGCTGATCGAACATATGGACCGGAGGTTCTTCCCCAAAGGGAATTAAAAGGACAATTTTGTCCGATAGGTCTAAAGCTTCAAAAGTACCTTTTGTAATTTCCGGACTCGTATTTATTACCGTATAGCTAAACTTCTCCTTGAGAATAGATAAAATCCGGGCTATTTTCTCTCGACCGATTTTCCCTTCTCTAAGAAATTCAGGAGATAAAGCTAAAAGCTCTAAACCCGAGGGATGGGAAATCAACATCTTTTCTACGAGTTCCTGATTGATTTCTTCGTCCTTAATTTCTTTGTCTGAATCCAGCCTCAAAATCTTGACCAGATTAGGATTCTTAAGGGAGAGATCTAAGACGGCGACCGAGGTTTCGGTTTGTTTCAAAATGCTGGCGGCCAGGTTACTCGTTAAGAAAGCGCCTTCGATTTCTTTCCTAGGATGGTAAATGGCTATAATACTATGGGTTTTGGGGTTACGTTGGACAAGTCCTTTGGTTTTTAAGGAGAGCCTTTGACTCAGGGTTCTAATGACGTTGTGTAAGATCTTAGGCTCTCGATGATAGATCTCTTCAAAAACTGCTTTAGGGATGATGAGGATCTCTGCATCGATGACCACCTCTGCGGTAACGGATCTGATTTCATGGGTGATAACCGAAGTTTCACCAAAAAAATCTCCGGCGTGCAGGTACATGAGTACCTCCGGTCGTCCCTGTTGATTTCGTTCGATGATTTTGACCTGTCCCGAGAGGATAAGATACAGAGCCTGACTGGGATCTCCTTCTTTAAAGATGATGGCCCCTCGGGAGTAATATTTTTTCTCCAATTGAGGGAGAACTCTCCGGAGTTCTGCTACCTCTACCCCTGTAAATAATGCGCTCTTTCTCAGTTCTTGAAGATTAAGCATCATTCCCGCCATTCTCCTGGATAGTGAAAAAGTGGGTTAACGAATTCCACATTTCAACACAACCCAGCGGGCTGATTCCCCCTTTGGCATTTTTTCAGGGTCTGCTCGTCCGAAGGAAAAAACTCCTTCTTCCCAATCTACAAGGGCTTGAAGGGCTTCGGTTCCTTCTAGCCTCCGTTTAGGAGAACTCGTCGTATCCACCAGAATCGCTTTGGTAACATCTCCATACCGCAGGTGGAGTGTACCTGTTTGCTTCGTTCTGGGATTTGTCAAAGTCGCATATCCAGAGGCCCTTACCAAACTTAACATATGAAGCAGGGAAGGCAGATGTTCTTCGGCCAGATTGGCTACCAGGGATGTATGTTTACTCAAACTCCCTCCACCGGATCGAGAAAGCTGATCTAAAGAGCTCCGAAGCTCTCTGAAAAAATCCGAAAAGGCAGAGATATGGGTAGGTTTTACAAGATAGGTGATTTGCCCTTTGAGGGTGTCCTTAGCATCCTGGGTTAAACTCCCCTCTTCCAAAATAAACAGGATGGGAGTCTCTGGCTGGGTTCCTCTCAAAAGAGTCTTTACTTTATTCTGGAACTCTAAAGGGGAAATACCTCCCAACATATGACCCTCTACCATTACGAGCTCCGGAAGGGGTTCTTTTTCTTCCCGAGCCTGATGAAGCAGGAGATGTAAAGCTGCCTCTAACGAATCTATCCGGATTACCGTATGATCGGCAAGCTCCAAAACAGGAATCAAGTAACCGTTTGTAATCGGGTCCGAACTTATTAACAATATCTTAGCCATATTCCATCATGTTCTAAAAGATAAATTCTGATATCATGGATCCTAACCTCTGGATTAAGAGAAAGCTAAAACAAGTAGAAAAATCGAAAAAAACATATCATGAGGTTTTATAGCTTGTCAAATAAAAAGGCACATAAAAATTTCGTTGACAAGTCCGAGAAGAAATCCTATGCTTGGAGGCATACTTCTAAATCATAGCCATTTTGAACCTCTCCGGTTACAGAGATTTTGAAATAAGGCGGTAAAAGCTTTTCTCATCTGGTATAGGAGATAAAATCCATGGGAAACTCAAAAAAGAGTATCCTCATCGTAGAGGATGAGGAGTTGGTACGGCTGGTTCTGGAAAAAAAGCTGGAACAAGAAGGATACCATATCGTAACGGTTGCAAATGGGCGGGGAGCCATAGAGAAAATTCGACAAACGGAATTCGATCTGGTTTTAACGGACTTAAAACTCCAGGATATAACAGGGTTAGAAGTTTTAGAAGAGGTTAAGAAAGTTTTCCCGGATACTATTGTGGTGGTCCTGACAGGATATGGATCTATGAGCAGTGCCATTGAGGCCATGAGCAAGGGAGCTTACTATTATCTCAACAAACCCTGTTCAGATGAAGAGTTAAAGATTACCATTCGAAGGGGCCTGGAAAAAAGAGAAGCTGCCCAAGAACTGAAACAGAAGAATCTGGAAATACTGGAGACCAATAAAAAATTGGAGGAGACCTTAAACCAGCTCAGAGTCACGCAAAACCAATTGGTTCAGGCCGAAAAGATGGCTTCTTTAGGTCAGCTTTTATCAGGAATCGCCCATGAGATTAATAATCCTCTGGCCGGAGTAATGGGTTATGCGCAGTTGCTTCTTAAAGATCCCGGTCTGGAGGAAAAAGTCCGCCAGAGCCTGGAAAAAATTAATAAAGAGGCCAATCGTATTAATAAAATTATCCAAAACCTTCTTCTCTTTACGCGGGGATCTAAACCCATCAAGCGACCCCTTCAAATAAATGAAGTTCTCGAAAGTGTTTTGGAGTTACGAGCCGCCAGTCTGGCCCAAAATCACATCCAGGTTACAAAGAATTTAGCACCTGGATTGCCTGAAATCCAGGGTGATTTCTATCAGCTTCAGCAAGCTTTTTTAAACATTATAGATAATGCCGAAGAAGCCTTGCTGAAGTCCCAAAGACAAAAAAACTTATATATTAGCTCGGAATTAATTTCCAAACTTCCTCCAGATGAAATCCTCCTCCATCTTCCGCTCCCCTTTATTCGAATTACCCTATCCGATAATGGAGCCGGTATTCCGGAAGCTCATTTAAAAAAGATTTTCGATCCTTTCTTCACCTCCAAAGAGGTGGGTAAGGGAGTGGGACTTGGTTTAAGTGTCAGTTACGGAATTATTCAGGTCCACGGAGGTAAGGTAGATTTAATCAGCCAGGTAGATCAGGGAACTTCTTTTTTCGTCGAGATTCCCCTCTCCCAATGAATTCGAATAAAAACCTGCCAGGCAGGAAGAATGATAGGTCTCGGACCCATTCTAAAATGGGTTTCTAACCGGTATCTTCCATCCCGGCACAACCTCATTCCCCTCCGGGATATTACCTCCGTAAGGCGGGCAACTCGAGAAGGTCCTCGGATATCTGTAACAATTTTGTAAAAAATTGTTACAGATACCACGAATTCCAATATCTTGTTGACCTTCGTGGCCGGATATTGTATTTTACGTTTTACACCTTCCCAAATATCCCCCTCTCCCGCAGCGTGGGAGAGGGGTCGGGGGTGGGGACCACTTAAAAGTCAAGCAAAACCAAGTAAACAAAGTTATGGTATAACCAGAAGCCAAGAGTTGGAAGTCAGAAGGGAAACCCTTGAATTCTGATCTCTGACCCCCTGGCCTCTGTCCATCATGGACTTCAAGCAAAGTAAAGAAATTCTATCTAAACTCGATACGGCCTGCCTTTCCGATGCAAACAAGAACCTGAGAGTCCTGGACTCCGGAATACGTCCTATCCGATCGGGCTTAAAACTTATAGGTATTGCCCATACGGTTTCCTGCTACAATGATTTTTTGACGGTCATCAAAGCCCTTAAAGATGCGCAACCCGGAGAAGTTCTGGTGATTGATGGTCAAGGGGGTTCACGGGCCTTGGTCGGTGAGTTGTTTACCAGGGAAGCCCTACGAAAAGGATTGGCCGGAATCATTGTTGATGGGGCTTGTCGAGATACCTGGAGAATTCGAACTTTACAGCTCCCGGTATATGCAAGATCTATCTCTCCCTTATCCGGTACCACCTCCCGAATTTTTGATACCCAGATTCCCATAACCTGTGGGGGAGTTACGGTGAACCCCGGGGATATTGTTTTCGGAGATGAGGATGGAATTCTTGTCGCAAGCCTCAAGGAATTATCCGAAGCCCTACCCATCGCTCAAGAAATCCAGAGTAAAGAAGAGGAGGTTTATAAACGGATGGATAAGGGCGAAAGCCTTTTGGATATGCTAAATTTTGATGAACATTATGCAAAAGTGTCTGGTGGACAGAAAACTTCTTTGAAATTTATCCTTTAATCTAAGCAGGAAATAAGGTAAAATGCTACCCGTGGCGGGAACAGGGTCTGATAAAACCGGTTTAGCAGATCTTTACTTCCTATCCCTGAAAAGATATGGGGACTTTTGCCGTCGGTCGGTAACATAAGAAGGGCTTCGGAAATACCGGGGTCGAATCCTTATTTAACCGCTCCTGGGAGCTTGAGGTTTATCATGCATCTCTATTATCAAACTTATGGAGAAGGCCATCCCCTGATCATTCTACACGGCCTTTTTGGCTCGCTGGAAAACTGGCACTGGCTAAGTAAGGTGTTTGGGGAATTTTTTAAGGTCTTCGCAGTGGATCAACGTAACCATGGCCGGTCTCCCCACAGTGAAACCCTTAACTATACCGTAATGGCCGAGGATATCCTGCAGCTTATGCAGGAGCAAAATCTTTCCTCCGCCCATGTACTGGGCCACTCCATGGGTGCTAAAACAGCTATGCAACTGGCGATTACCTGTCCCGAAAGGGTAGATACCCTCGTGGTGGTGGACATGGCTCCCAGGGCTTATCCGCCCCATCATGGGGAAATATTTAACGCCCTTTATTCTTTAAATTTAAAATCCTTCAAGACCCGTAAGGAGGTTGATGAGGCCTTGACCGGGAAAATCCCGGACTTTTCTACCCGCCAATTCCTGCTTAAAAATTTAATACCCGATGAATCCGGTGGTTTTCGATGGAGAATGAATCTGGACGCTATTTATCAAAACTATGACGAACTCCTCAAGGGGATAGAGACAGACCGAAAGTTTGAGAAGCCAACCCTGTTCATCAAGGGTGGAAATTCTCCCTACATCCAGGATGAAGATCTGGGGAGCATCCAAAAAATTTTTCCCCGGGCTAAAATCCGGGTTGTGGAAGGTGTAGGACATTGGGTTCATGCAGAGGCCCCCCAGGAGTTTTCTAAAATTGTTTTAGATTTTTTGGAGGAAAACAGTCTATGAAAATTCTATCCGGCCTTAAAGAACTCAAGGACTACGTTGGAAAAGAAATTGGGGTCTCGGAGTGGTTTGAGATAACCCAAGATCGCATCAAGGCCTTTGCCGATGTTACCGGAGATCATCAGTGGATCCATGTGGACGTGGAGCGGGCAAAAAAGGAATCCCCCTATGGGGTACCCATCGCCCATGGTTATCTGACCCTTTCCCTGGCTCCGAAATTCATCAACGAAATCTACCAGGTAGAAGGAATTAAGCTGCGCATCAACTATGGGTTAAACAAAGTTCGCTTTACGGGTCCTGTACCTGCCGGAAGTCGGATTCGCATGCGGATACTGCTCATTGAACTGGAGGAGATCAAAGAAGGAGCTCGAACCCTCATGAGATTGACCTTTGAACGGGAAGGACAGGAAAAGCCGGTTTGTGTGGCAGAAGCCATAACGTTATGGTATGTTTAAATTTAATGATTTGAATGAGGTTAAATTTGGTTAAAACGAGGTTATTTCCGAACTTATGAAACATACGCAAAGGAGATAGGGTTATGATGCGAGTTGCCATCTTAGATGATTACCAGGGAGTAGCCCTGAAAATGGCCGATTGGAGTGTTTTGCCGACCGATGTCAAGATCCAGGTGTTCACCGACCATCTATCCGATGAAAATGCCGTAGCAGAACGGCTCAAGGACTTCGAGATTATTGTAGCCATGCGGGAGCGAACCCCTTTCCCAAAGACGTTGCTGGAACGGCTTCCCAGGTTAAAATTACTCGTTACGACCGGAACACGAAATGCTTCCATTGATATGGAGGCGGCTGCGAAACTGGGGATTGTGGTATCCGGTACCGGCCTGCTGATTCAGCCCACCGCGGAATTGACCTGGGGACTTATTCTAGCCCTACTCCGAAATATCCCCTATGAGGACCAGGCAGTACGCTCAGGCCACTGGCAACTCCGAATCGGGATAGGATTACACGGTAAGGTCCTGGGGATATTAGGCCTCGGAAAGCTCGGCTCCCAGGTAGCAGCCTTTGGAAAGGCCTTTGGGATGTCTTTACTTGCCTGGAGTCAGAACCTTACACCGGAGCGGGCCGCTCAATGTGGAGCCACCCTGGTAGGAAAAGAGGAATTGCTATCCCGTTCGGATATCGTTACCATTCATTTGGTCCTGAGTGATCGAACCCGTGGTTTGATAGGGGCCCGGGAGCTGGCCCTCATGAAGCCAACGGCGTATCTTATAAACACTTCTCGAGGTCCCATTGTGGATGAAAAAGCTCTTATCGAAGCTTTAGAAAAAGGAACTATTGCCGGAGCAGCCCTGGACGTCTTCGATATAGAACCTCTACCCCTGGATCACCCCTTCAGAAGATTAAAAAATACCGTCATCACTCCCCATATTGGATACGTGACTAAAGAAACTTATGAGGTATTCTTTAGGGATGCCGTAGAAGATATTCAGGCTTTCCTGGCCGGTAAGCCTGTCAGGGTACTGAATGCTCCCAAAGCCTGAAAATCGGGCTATCCCACCTATTAAAGTGGCTTGAAATCTACCTTGACGTTCTATCCATTTTAACATATCGTTGAAGTATGATTACAATCAATAAACAATTTAATCTGGTTTTTGACGAGAGCCTTATCCAGATCTCTAATACCCGGAAGTTTCCTTTTAAATGTGTCCTCAGTTTCTCACCCTTTATAGACTTCTGGAATCAGACCGGATCCTGGGATCAGGCCTTTAAGGCTCCCCTTATTAAAAAAGTTCGAGAAGAATTAGAGAAGGTACCTGAGTTATTAGGTCCTATTGAAGACCTCTCGATCCTCGAGAAGCACAAAGAACTCATAGATATGCTGATGACTCTGGTTTTTCCACCGGCTTTTTGGGATCGAGATTATCTGGCGGCTATTATTCCTTATCACTTCCGGATTTTCTATGCCACGCCATCTTTTAAGCGATTTCTGATGGAAGATAAGAACTTCATCGGCCGAACGCATTTAGATGAGCGGGCCATGACCTATGGTACCCTGTTGAAAGCCTATAGCCAGATTCTCCAGAAGTTTTACGATGTAAAATTTGAGTTCGAATATCCTCTGATATTTACAACCCGAGATCCTGAAACGGGATTAGACCGTCACTTTAAGCTCAACTTTGATCCACGATTTTGTGAGGTAAAAAAAGTCGGAGAAGTCAAACTCCTGACCGATGAGGAAAAAAAATACCTCTTCAATAACCTGACGAACTTAAAGACCTGGATGGAACTCATACCCCCTGAGAATTTTGAGTTTCACGGTTTTACGGTCATTACGGCTACCGATGTCACAGATCAAGAGGTTCTTTCATCTTTAAAGCGAGATTTGATAGACAGGGAATCTATTGTCTCCAATAAAAAATTCCGCAGCTTGCAGGAAAAGCTAAGAACACTCCTCAGGTTACCGGATCTGGTGTTGGGACTTGCAGCTATCCAGGGGGATCAGGTATTTCTGATTAATTATGGACGTAAACTCGAGAAATGTTGTATCTTCTCCGATTCTCAACATTTTAAAACTTCTGACTTTGCCGGTTCTATTTATGAACGTTCGGTTAAACAGGGGAATTTGCTAATCATTGAAGATCTTGTAACTTATCCCCATCGCTCGCCGGTTGAAGATCAGATCCTCGCCCAAGGGATTCGAAGCATGATCGTTGCGCCTCTCTACTATCAGGATAAACTGATCGGGACCATGGAATTGGGATCCCCGAACCCCGGCGGACTGAATGCCTTAAATGCCCTGAAGTTAGGGGAAGTTCTTCCTTTGTTCTCTGTGGCCGTTAATCGAAGTATGGAAGAGCTGGATAATCGTGTTCAGGCCATCATCAAGAAAAAGTACACCGCCATCCATCCTTCGGTAGATTGGCGTTTTCGAAAAGCCGTTCTTAACTATATTGAGAAACGTAATCGGGGTATCCACGAGGAAATAGAGCAGATTGTATTCGATAACGTTTATCCCTTATTTGGGGCCACAGATATCCGGGGCTCCTCTACGCAGCGTAATGCAGCGATTCAGGCTGATTTAATCGAGCACCTGACGCTGGTCAGGGAAATTATTCTCCTGGCGGCGAGTTATAAATCCCTTCCTATTCTCGATGAACTTGTTTACCGGATCAATAACAAAATAGCAAAAGTAGAAGTGAGTCTGGGCTCCGGAGATGAAATCACTTTGCTTGATTTCTTACGTCGGGAAGTTGAGCCTCTGTTCGATACCTTGAAGGATTTCGGTCCGGGTATCCAGGATAAAATTCAGGCTTATCGATCTGCCCTGGACCCACAATTGGGAATTATCTATCGTAAGCGGAAGGATTTTGAAGAAAGCGTTGCCCGAATCAATGATACCATCTCAGATTATCTCGATGAAGAAGAAGAAAAAGCCCAGGCTATGTTTCCCCACTATTTTGAAAAGCATAAAACCGATGGTGTGGATCACGGGATTTATATCGGTGCCTCCCTGGTTGAGGATGGAAAATTCGATTTACTTTATTTGAAAAATCTTCGCCTCTGGCAGCTCATGACGGTCTGTGGGATAGCCAGGAAAACCGAAGAGTTAAAAGGAAGTTTGAAGCTTCCTTTAGAAACAACTCATTTGATCCTGGTTCAGAATATGCCCATGTCCATTCGGTTCCGCATCGATGAAAAGCAATTCGATGTGGATGGGGCCTACAACATCCGATACGAAATTGTGAAGAAACGCATCGATAAAGCCACGATTAAAGGTGGGGAGGAGCGGTTAACTCAACCCGGTAAGATCGCCATTGTTTATTCTCAACCTAAAGAAGCTCAAGAATATCGGCAATATATCGACTATCTCCAGGATACCGGTTACCTGACCGGTGAAGTAGAAGATTTGGAGTTGGAGGATCTTCAAGGCATCCAGGGGTTAAGAGCATTACGTGTTACGGTAAATTTTCAAACGTCTGTTCAAGGGCAAGGTACCCTGCAGGAAGAAGGAAGAGGTGTTCTACAACCCGTAAACTAAATAAGGGTATAATCGGGGGTTATTCCCATACCCCTCAAGTTAAGGATTAGACCTAAGGTCTGGACATTCCTAATTCCCCCCTGGAGGGGGGAAGGGGGGTGTTCAGGCCGAAAATAAGGCTTTTCCCCTTCTTAGCTTGATGCGTATGGGATTGTCCCCTTTAATGATCAAGATAAGCAATCCTTTGAAGAGTTCTTCATGCCGGTGCAACGGGCATTTGTCCTGTTGTCCCTCCTGTTAAAGGCAAGGAGGTAAGAGGATCCAAAGGACTGGATTCGATTGCTTCCTTGGCTTCTTCCGCGTTTTTTCTTGACATTTTCTAAGTCAAAATTAGGATAAGACTTGTCGGATATTCCTCGAGGAGTATAACAAAAACATAAGCCCCTGTGGAGTAAAACCCACCGGAAGGCAGGCTTCGGAGGAGCGGTGTGGGATCCTATTCTAATAGGTGGATTTACCTAATTAAGGCCGGAGAGTAAGGGGCTATAAATAACACAAAATTTTATCATAGGGTAAGGTGTTGGCCATTAAAAGCCTCAGAGACATGGAGTTACAAACAATTGATAAAAGTTAAAACTTTGTCGGGTAACAGACCGTGTCCTGGTCAGAGGAAAGGAGGTAACGATGACCCTGCTTAAAGATTTCTGGAAAAAGGGGGAGGGTAACAAACCCGGTTTACTGAAGCCCGAAATCCCTGTAGTTGGGAGATGTAAAGGAGCTGCTACCGGGTATGCCATGGAGATCTTGAGTGTCCTTGTGATGATCATGGCAATAGTTATCGGGTTTTTCCATTCCAAGGCTGGTGCAGGTGAAGTGACCTATGAAAACCTGCTTAAAGCACATACCAACACCTCAGAATGGTTGATGTACAGTCGGACCTATGAGGGTCACCGCTATGTTCCACTCACTCAAATTACGCCTGCTAATGTGCATCGGCTTCGTCCTGCATGGGTATTTACAACGGGTGGGGAGAATCGGGGTCTGGAGCTAACCCCGTTGATTCATGATGGGGTACTTTATATTTCAGCCGATCAATCGCGTGTATTCGCAGTTGATGCCCGTACCGGCGTGAAGAAGTGGAGCTATGACCCTAAACTCTCGAAGGATGTGGAGCGTGTATATTGTTGTGGATCTAACAACCGGGGTGTGGCACTTCTTGGCGATATGGTGTATGTCGGTACCCTGGATGCGCGTCTGGTAGCCCTCAACAAAGATACCGGTGCAGTTGTCTGGGAAACTAAAGTGATCGACTGGGAACAAGGATATAGCATTACCGGCGCACCGTTGGTGGTCAAGGATATGGTACTCACCGGTGTGGCGGGGGGTGAGTTTGGCATAAGGGGTTTCGTTAAGGCTTACGATGCGAAGACCGGTAATTTACGGTGGACCACCTACACCATTCCTGGACCCGGTGAGCCTGGGAACGAAACCTGGCCCGGAGATACCTGGAAGAACGGCGGAGGGTCGACCTGGACAACCGGGGTCTTCGATCCAGAACTCAATCTGGTTTATTGGAACACAGGCAATGCCGGGCCCTGGAATTGCCACATCCGCCAGGGTGATAATAAATGGACGGCGGCGACCATCGCCATGGATGCCGATACCGGCAAGATCAAATGGGGCTTCCAGTATACCCCCCATGACTGTTGGGATTATGATAGCATCAGCACCCCGGTACTTGCCGATGTAACCCTTGGAGGCAGGAAGGTAAAGGCCTTAATGCATTATGATAAGAACGGCTTCTTCTATGTTCTCGACCGTACAAATGGTAAATTCATCTACGGTGAACCCATAGTTCCCGGGATTAACTGGACTTTGGGTTTGGATCCTGAGACCGGACGGCCAAAGGTAAATCCAGACATGGTAGCCCAGTCCGGTGGTCCGGAGGTTGCGCCGGTTGTACCCAGCTTAGAAGGAGCCATTGACTGGCAGCCGCTGGCTTACAATACCGACCTCAATTACATTTTCTTCCTGTCCAACGATTGGGCGATGGGTCTCAAGTTTTGGGCGGAGAACAAATTTGCACCCCCTACGAAGGGGGAGTGGTATCTGGGCGCCGATTATCAACAGTACTTAAGAAGCGAAAATACCGGTAACTTTGTAGGGTTTGATGTAGTCAATAGGAAGATCGTCTGGAAGGTAACCGGCCCCGCTCCATTCTGGGCCGGTGCTGTGACAACCCAGAGTGGCCTTGTCTTTACCGGGGATATGCGAGGCTACTTTATGGCCCTCGATGCCCGCACAGGCACGGTACTCTGGCAGTTCCAGACCGGTTCAGGTATCATAGGAAGTCCTATTACCTATGAACTCGACGGGATCCAGTATGTCGTGGTACCTTCGGGTGGTATCGGCGGGGATATGATTTTCTATTACACGGAACCGAAGGCCGGTAACATCTGGGTGTTTGCCCTTGACGGAGGGGGTCCTCCCCGGGTTCCGTCCGGGTCAAATCTGGTTACCATTCCAGGCGCCCTGCCAAAGGTTGGAGAACCCGGCGCTACCCTGGGGGGCAGGGTCTTGCCCGGTTACGGCTTCCCACCCACAGAAGGCTCAGAACCCATAAAAAAGGAGTAAATTAACTCTGCCCTGTCTCCCTCAGGAATTGAAAATGGAATTAAGCCCGGATAAGTTCAGAGAAAGCATCGGTTACCCGGTCAGGGCCGGATATTAAAATTCTATCCCTGAGTCAACAACCTAGCGTTAGTCCCATGAGTCCAATGGAAAAACATCTTGTGAAGAAACGGTCTGGCATAACACAATCCAGGATTGGGCTTGTCACCTTTCTCCTCCTGGGGTTATCCCTGATAAAGGGTTTCGCTGCCGGAGACGAACAAACCCAGGTCAATACAGGTAAAGAGCTAAAGAACCCTTATTTAGGACAAAAGGAAGCAATCGAAGAGGGGGAACGGATCTACCGCAGCCGTTGTGTGGGATGCCATAAGAGCCGAGGTGGCTCCGGTCCCAACCTTTTTAAAACCAAGCTCACCGATAAACAGTTCCTGGAAACTGTGATGAACGGGCGTAAAGGCACAAATATGCCTGCCTGGAGTAACTTATTTTCGATTGAGGACGTTTGGAAGGTCCATGCTTTTGTCATGTCCCGAGACCAACTCTAAGGGACAAAGGGAAGCCCAGGACCTTTGTGGATCATCCTACCGGTCCATGGAAGGTATCATCTAACTCTGAATATCGGGACGAAGGGGGAATATCCTGGATGTTACCCTTATCATTGCCTTTACGCTCATCGTTGTAGGATCGATGGAAGTTAGCATCTTTATTTGGTTCAACTACTTTTATTCAATTTTTTAACGAAAGGAAAAGCTATGCCGAGAATTAATAAAGCCGTGGAGTTACTGGAACAAGGGCAACCGATTTACCTGGTTAACACCGGAGAACTTACTTATGAAAATGGGGTTCGTATGGCCCAGACCTGGGGGGATGCCATTCGCCTGGATTTAGAACATGGTCCCTTTGATATTTTAGCGTTGGGCGAATTCATGCGAGGTCTGGTTGCCGGGGGACCAACCCCAAGTGGGCATCGTACACCCGCGGTGATTGTCGAGCTTCCCACAGATGGAACTGACGAAATGGTTATGCGGGCCAATGCCTGGATGGTTAAGCAGGTACTGGCCCAGGGAGTTCATGGGATTCTGCTTTGTCATGCCGAAACCCCCGGAGCGGTCAGAGTATTGGTGGAGTCTACACGATATTCCTTTCAGAAGATCGGCGTCGGAGATCGGCTGGGACAGGGCCGTAGAGGTAATGGGGGACAGGCTTCTGCAGCGAAAATCTGGGGAGTTAGTGAGAGTGAATATTTGCGGAAAGCAGACGTATGGCCCCTCAATCCAGAAGGAGAAATTCTCTTGGGGGTAAAGATAGAAAACCTTAGAGCCCTGGAAAACGCAGAAAAAACCCTGGCCGTTCCGGGAATTGCCTTTGCAGAATGGGGACCTGGGGACATGGGAATGGCCTTAGGTTATCCTGAACAGCACGATCCTCCTTATCCTCAGGAAATGATCGATATCCGAGAAAAGGTCAAGAATCTTTGTAAAGCTAACCGTATTTTCTTTTTAAACCAGGTCAGCAAAGAGGATATTACGGCCATGATCGATGAAGGGGTCATGGTCTGTAGTGCTCCCAATGCCGAGGTAGCCTCTATAGGTCGGGTATATACCCGAAGAAAAGTACCCTGGTAGTCGCTTTCTATTAAAAAATTAACCCTTTCAACCCAGGAGGAATTTTTATGGGTGACCATATTTACAAATTGATTGAACTAACCGGTTCTTCTACCACTTCTATAGAAGATGCCATCCAGAATGCCCTTACCCGGGCGGCAAGAACCGTTCGTCACTTGCGCTGGTTTCAGGTCGTTGAAACCCGAGGGACCATTGAAGATGGTCGAGTGGGTTATTGGCAGGTTACAATAAAGGTCGGATTTACCCTGGAAGAGTAAGTATCAGATGGAGTGAAAACCTGAGCGAGGTCCCGTAAGGGATGGTGATAGAGGGGTTAGTCGTACCAGTAAAGTAAAGCTTTGGGGATGGAGATCCTTCTTTGGAGAGAAGATGATCGGAATTACCAGATGGGGAGCCTATATACCCTATTATCGGCTTGATGGTCAGACATTAAGTCAGATCTGGGGGGAATCTTTTACCGGAGAGCGGGCCGTTGCTAACTACGATGAGGATAGCCTTACTCTGGCCGCAGAAGCCATCCGAATCTGTCTGAAGGATGAAGACCCCAGAACCTATCAAGGCCTTTATTATGCTTCGACCTCGATGCCTTATCGGGAACATCAAAATGCTACCCTCCTGGCTACCGTTGGCGATTTAAGCACCGATCTATTTACGGCCGATTTTAGCGGTTCCTTACGTGCCTCTACCCAGGCTTTTCGAGCTGCTTATGATGCTGTAAAGGCAGGCTCTGCAGATAAAATCCTCATAGCCGCTTCGGATATTCGGCTTGGAGAACCGGGAAGTGGGTTTGAAGCAACCCTGGGAGATGCCGGTGCTGCACTGGCTATAGGAAAAGAAGGCATCGTTGCAGAAATCCAGGCGTTTTATTCTTATTCTCAAGATTTTCTCGATGTCTGGAGAACGGAAGATCAACGATATGTGAAATCCGGAGATCAAAAATTTATTGAAACCTATGGATATCGGACTTTTATAAGAAGAGCTTTAGAAGGACTTTTGAATAAAGTGGGCTTGAATAAAACCGATATTTCAAGAGTCCTCTTCTTTGCCCCAGACATCAGAACCTTCCGAAGTCTCTCTCAAGACCTGGGATTTAAAAAAGAAGCCTATCTCCCGGACCCTCTCTTAAATACCATAGGATGTACCGGTACGGCTTATCCTTTTCTCTTGTTGATCGCAGCTCTGGAATTGGCGAATCCGGGAGAAAAAATTGTCCTGCTGAGTTATGGGTCAGGAAGTGATGCCATTTTATTCGAAGTGACGGAGAACATTAAGTCCCAAAGTGGAACAAGAATCCTGGCAGAACAGTTGCACCGTAAGAAAAATTTGAATCAGTATGGAAAATATCTCCGGTTTAGAAAGTTGGTTGAAGTTGAGCGATTAAATCCTTTTAGTTCTTTACCTGTCCTTTGGCGCGAAGAAAAGCAAAACCTTCGACTTTATGGTCAGAAGTGCCGGATTTGCGGAGCAATTCAGTATCCCTCCCGGTATATCTGTTGGAAATGTAATACGCAAAACGCTTTTACGGAAGTCCGACTCAATCCGAGGGGAAAGATTTTTACTTTCACAAAAGATTATCTGGTTCCAACACCCAATCCTCCTGTAGTTATGGTCACGGTAGATTTGGAAGGTGGAGGACGCTTCTATGCCCAGATGACAGACTGTGAACCGGATCAGGTTCATATAGGAATGGAAGTAGAACTGACCTTCCGCAAGCTGCATGAAGGGGAAGGATACCATAATTATTTTTGGAAGTTTAGACCGGTTACAACGACCCAGGAGTCTGAATCCAGAAGTTAGAATGTAAAATTTAATGTTACGTCTCATGCGTTCCTTGGCAATCGGATGATTTTTCAGCTTTATTCTGAATTTCTGACTCCTGACCCAGGAGCTTAAAATGAAATTACTTTGCCTTCTACCTTACTCGAGGCTTGCGCGTCTAATTATTGTTATAGGCTTTTTAAGTTGCCTGTTTTTAAGTTATCTGCTCACCTGGATCCAGCCTCATTTCTGGTTGTACTGGGTTGTCTTAGACCTGCTGGTCATTACCCTTATAATTCTCGGCTTTCTTCAAGCTCGTAGGGGCTTCTCTAAATCCCCCCCGGCTATGGTCGTGGACATGAAGATAGAAGGACCTGCCAGGGATAGTTTGCTGACAGCACATATTCAGAATATTGAAAGCAGGATCAAACCCCAGAAAGATCTACCTTATTCAGAAGACTGGGGGGAGGCGACCCCAACAGAACCCTTTTATGGACGGGAAGAGGAACTGAGTAAGCTAACCCGATGGATTAGAACCGACCACTGCCGTATAATCGCCCTATTGGGCATGGGAGGAATAGGTAAAACGGCTCTTTCCAGGAAACTGGCAGAGCAAGTTAAAGATCGCTTTGATTTTGTCATCTGGCGTTCCCTCCGGGAGGCCCCTCCCCTAGAAGATCTGCTGGGGGACTTTCTCCAATTTCTATCCCGCCAGCAAAAACCAGAGCGGCGAAAAAGTGTGGAACGGAGAATAACCCTCTTGATGGAGTATCTCCAGAGACATCGTTGCCTGATTGTCCTGGATAACTTAGAATCGGTCCTTTCCCAACATGACGATCTAGGCCATTATTCAGAGGGATATGAACCCTATGGCTGGCTCATTCAACGAATAGGGGAAATCTCTCATTCGAGCTGTTTGATCTTAACCAGTCGAAGGAAACCCAAAGAAATCTTTCACCTGGAGGGTAGGACCTCCCCGGTTCGATCTTTACACTTAAGCGGATTAAGACCGGCCGAAATTCGAGAAATCTTGAAAGATCAGAATTTATCCGGAACCCAGGAAGCCTGGATAACCCTGGTTAACCGTTATGCCGGGAATCCGTTGGCCTTGAAGCTTGTTTCTGCAACCATCCAACACTCCTTTGGAGGAGACATAACAGAATTTCTAAAGCAGGAGGCCTCAAACTTTAACTTTGAAGATATTCAGGATCTTTTAAATCGACAATTTAATTGCCTGTCCAATCTGGAAGAAGATATTCTCTATTGGCTGGCCATCGGTCGTGAGCCTGTTTCGATAAAGGAATTATTGGAAGATATGATTCATCCTGTATCCAAAGTGAAATTAAAGGAGGCTTTGGAATCTTTACAAAAACGATTTCTGGCTGAAAAAGATGAAAACGAACGTTTTACACTCCCGCCTACCCTCATGGATTATGCAATTAATCGATTAATAGGGCGGATTTGTGAAGAGATTTCCACAGAAACCCCCATCTTCCTCAACAGTCATGCCCTCCTTAAAGCTCAGGAAAAAGATTCCATACGAAATAGTCAGATTCGGGTTATCCTTAAACCTACGGCCGATAGACTTCTTGAGACCTTAGGTAGAGAAGTTGTCGAAAGTAAATTAGACAATATTCTATCAACCCTGCGAGAAAAATCTCCCCTTATACCCGGATATACCGGAGGGAATGCCCTGAATCTTTTAGTCCAGATGGAAAGCGATGTGAGAAGCTATGATTTCTCGAACTTAACAATCTGGCAGGCTTATCTTCCGGGAGTCGTCCTGCATAATGTAAACTTTACCCACGCAGATTTGAGTAAATCTGTTTTCACGAAAACCTTCGGGAGTATTTCTTCGGTTGTATTCAGTTCCGATGGAAAGTTTTTGGCCGCAGGGGGGGCCGATGGTGAAATTCGCCTTTGGCAGGTGGAAGATACCCGGCTACTTTTCACGTTTAAGGGGCATACAGGTTCTGTAATTTCCATTGCTTTTAGCCCGGACAGCAGCATGCTGGCCAGTAGCAGTGATGACCAGACGATTAAATTATGGGATATTCAGACCGGTCGGTGTTTTCAAACCCTGCGAGGACATACCAACTGGGTAAGATCTGTGGTTTTCAATCCCGGTGGAAAAATTCTGGCCAGTAGCGGTGATGATGAAACCATCAAGTTATGGGATGTTCGTACCGGGGAATGCCTGAGAACACTCCAGGGACACACAAATTGGGTATGGTCTGTGGCTTTCAGCCCGGATGGAAATATCCTGGCCAGTGGGAGTGATGACCAGACGATCCGACTCTGGAATAGCCAGACCGGGGAATGTCTCAAAATGTTACAGGGACACACCGGTTGGGTAGATTCTGTGGCTTTTAGCCCGGATGGGAACCTCCTGGCTTCTGGAAGTGCCGACCAAACCATAAGATTATGGGATGTCCAGACCGGTCAATGTTTTAAAATTTTGAGTGGCCATACCGATCGGATAAAGTCTGTTGCGTTCAGTCCTAAAGGAAATATTTTGGGCAGTGGTTCCGATGATCAAAGCATCAAGTTATGGAATATGAAGACGGGTGAGTGTCTTAGAACGCTCCAGGGGCATACCGATTGGGTAAACACAATTGCCTTTAGTCCTGATGGGCATCTGCTGGCCAGTGGGAGTGAAGATCAAACTATCCGCTTATCGGAAGTTCGTACGGGCCAGTGCCTTAGAACTCTCCAGGGATATACCAACGGAATATGGGCTATTGCGCTTAGTCCAGATGGAAGTGTTTTAGCCAGTGGGAGTGAAGATCAACTGGTTCGGTTATGGGATGCCCGAACGGGTCAGTGTTTTAGAATCTTGAAAGGCCATACGAAACGTGTGAGATCCCTTGCCTTCAGTCCCGATAACCGTATTTTGGCCAGTAGTAGCGATGATCAAACCATTAAACTCTGGGATGTCCACACCGGTCAATGCCTCAAAACTTTGAAGGGGCATACTGCTCGGGTGAGATCTGTAACCTTCAGTCAAGATGGGCAAACGCTGGCGAGTCGAAGTGCCGATCGAATTGTAAGAGTATGGGATGTTCGAACGGGCCAGTGCCTGGAAACTTTCCAGGGGCGAACCAGCTATGTCCGATCCGTTGCCTTTAGCCCGGACGGCACTACCTTTGCTGGTGGAAGTGACGATCAAACCGTTGGCTTATGGAGTGTAAGCACAGGTCGGTGCCTTAAAACCTTCCGGGGACATCTGAGCCACGTCTGGTCGGTGGCCTTTAGCCCGGATGGAACCATCCTGGCCAGTGGAAGTGAAGATCAAACGATAAAGTTATGGGGCGTTCCTACCGGCCAATGTCTTAAAACCTTGTACGGTCACCGCCACGGAGTTTGGTCCCTGGTCTTTGATCCTACAGGGGGTGTTTTAATTAGTGGCAGCGAGGATGAAACTATTAAATTTTGGGACGTACAAACAGGTAAATGTCTCAAAACACTGAGAAATGATAGGCTTTATGAAGGGATGAATATCACGGGAGCTAAAGGCCTGTCCGAGGCCCAGAAGGCAACCCTCAAGGCTTTGGGAGCTATCGAAAACCTGGAAAATGTCAGTTGACCCTAAAGATCCACTAACGGATTCTGGATATCCCGGTCTTAAAATTTGTCAGGTTTAAATTCAAATTAGCTTGACGTCTCCCCTTATAGCGTAGTACCTTCCCCTTAGAAGCTATCTACATGACCTATAAGAAATCTGTTTTCCCGGAGAAAATGGATTTCTCCCTTTACAATCTTAAATACGGAGTGTGCTCTTATGAAAGTTAAGCTTGCTTATGGAAAGACCGGGTTAGAAGTAAATTTGCCGGATGACCGGGTAACTGTGGTGGAACCTGAGTTTATTCCCGGCCTGGCAGATGAAAAATCGGCTTTTGTAGAAGCCTTAAGACATCCCATAGGGACGCCACCTCTACAGGATTTGATAAAGTCTTCGGATACCGTGGCCATTGTCTTTTCGGATATTACCCGACCGACTCCTAATAAGAAGATCCTTCCCTGGTTACTAGAAGAAATATCCCACGTTCCGCGAAATCAGGTGGTCCTTATCAATGGAATTGGCCTCCATCGTCCTAATACCCGAGAGGAGCTGATGGATTTAATCGGCCGGGAAGTTATGGACAATTATCGGGTTATCAACCATGAGCCTCATAAAAAAGAGCTATTAACTTATCTGGGAAAGACACGATTTGGAGGAGATATCTGGATCAATTCGGAGTATTTAGAGGCATCGGCTAAGATCTTGACCGGGTTTATCGAGCCTCATTTTTTTGCAGGATTTTCGGGAGGGCCTAAAGCCGTACTACCCAGCGTGAGCGGCCACGACTCTATCATGCATAATCATAGCGCCAAAATGATTGGACATCCCAACGCTTCCTGGGGAATTACCAGCGGAAACCCCATCTTCGAGGAAATGCTAGAGGTTGCCCTGTTGACCCGACCTACTTTTCTGGCCAATGTCACCATTAACAGTAAAAAGGAAATTACCGGAATTTTTGCCGGTGATTTGGTTCAGGCCCACCGTAAGGGAACCGAATTCGTTAAGAAGACGGCCATGCGTCCGGTGTCGAAGCCTTTTGATATTGTAATTACCACCAACAGCGGATATCCCCTGGATCTTAATCTCTACCAGGCCGTTAAAGGAATGTCTGCAGCCTCTCGAATTGTCAAGGAAGGAGGAAGTATTATCATTGCTTCTGAATGCTCCCAGGGAATCCCGGACCATGGTAATTACGGCAAACTACTTCAAATGCGGTCTACACCGGCCGAGTTGCTGGAAATGATTAATGCTCCAGACTTCTCCCTGTTCGATCAATGGCAGGTCCAGATCCAGGCCATGATCCAGCTTAAAGCCAGAGTTTATGTATACTCTCTTTTACCGGATGATGTGATCCAAAAATGCCAGCTTCTCCCCTGTCAAAATATCGAAACAACTGTGGATCGGCTTCTGAAAGAATATGGACCTCAAGCTCGAATAGCAGTGCTTCCTCAAGGGCCTATGACAATCCCTTATTTAGTAGAATAACCCGACCGGTTCATTGTTCTTTGTATCATTGTTCTTTGTAAACGACGAAGGATTAAAAGGGGTGATAATCGGTAGATAACAGGCAAGGGACAATGGATCCAATGATTTTATGATGCACATCCTTTTACGTTGGTTATTGTCGGCTGTGTCCTTTATCATTGTGGCGAAGATCTTGCCGGGATTTCGGCTTAAGGATTTTCAAAGAGCTCTGGCTGCTGCCGCAGTTTACGGGATTCTCCAGTTTCTTTTATTCAAGCTTCTGGTCATTATCAGCTTTATTCCAGTTATCTTGACCTTTGGACTCTTTGTATTTGTGATCAATGCGTTTCTTCTCTATCTGACCGATGTGCTGGTGGAAGGATTTGAAATCGATAATGCTCTTACCACTCTGATCGGAGCAGTTCTTTTGAGCCTGTTGAATAATTTATTTTACTTCCTACTCCGGGTCTAGAAAGATAGCCGTGTTTCCAAAACTATCCTCACTCGATAGTGAGGTACTTTAAACCCCCTCTTTTTATCCTTAACATTCGATAAGGGCTTGGGCAATGGCATAATCTCCATCGTGGGATAAACTGATCAGTACCTGCTTGACCTGGAGCTCCCCGGCAAGCTCCTGGCATTTACCGGAGAGTTTGACCTGGGGTCGACCTCCTTCATCGTTGAACACCTCTACATCATGCCAGGTTACCCCTCGACTCCAGCCGGTTCCAAAAGCCTTGAATACAGCTTCCTTGACCGCAAATCGCACGGCATAATGTTGAATTTTTAAGGCTTTGCTGGAACAGTATTCAATTTCCCGAGGGGTAAAGACGCGTTCAAGAAATCGCTTCCCCCTTCGATTTATAACCTCTTCTAATCGGGAGATACGAACCACATCGATACCTATACCGTAAATCATAGGGAGAGGACTTTATTTTTTAAATACCCGGGTTTTTAAAAAACTAATCAGACAAAAGATACCCACGGCCAAAACAGCCCCAGCAAAATCGGCGACTATATCGCGAACGCTAAATTCTCGATGCGGTACAAACAACTGATGAATCTCATCCGAGATTCCATACAGGGTCGTGGTCCATAGAGTAAGTAAATACCGGGTACCTTGATGGGCAGGAATGGTATACATCGAGAAACTCCGAAGAAGAAGCATACCTAAAAAAGAATACTCGATGGTATGCAGGAGATAATCGGGGGCCTTCCGGGGTATCGGCGGATGGGATAGAGAAGATAGATAAAAAATAACTGCCATATAGATAAAACTAGGGGCCCACGTGTAAAGAAAATATAAGGCCTTGTTCCGTCGAAGCCGGTTGAGATAGGATTGGGTTAAATACATGTTAAGAACCTACGGTAAGTTTTCATCCTTGTCAACCTCGGGATGTCGATAAAAAGTTTTTAGAAATTTCTTGCTAATTCGAATAGTACTTTGGTAAAGGTAAATTTAAATAGCTATTCTGCCCTCACCCCCCTCTCCCGAAGCCTTGGGAGAAGGAGGTGAGGGCAAAACGATCCTTTCAAATTTTAGGTAAAATGATTTTTATATTTCCCGATAAGGATTAATTTGTTTAAAGGAACCACGCAGGCCCTTACCCCCTGACTCCTCTCCCGAGGCTTCTGGAGAGGGGAAGTGTGGAGAAGCGGTCCGATGCTTTACTTCACTCCTCTCTCCTCTTGTGGGAGAGGGGCCGGGGGTGAGGGTATGCAGTACATTTAAAGATCCTAACCCGCTCATCTTAACAAAAGGAGGTTGAAAATGGCAGATAAAGACAGCTTACAAGAAACACACAATTTTTATTTGGATATTCCCATGGAAAATGAACTGTTCAGATTACGAGGTTCCAATTCGCTGGATTGGGGGATGAAAAATCGATTATCAAAAATATTTTGTCCGGAAACCGGCCGTACGGTGATGCTGGCCATTGATCATGGATATTTTTTAGGACCCACCACAGGATTGGAACGGGTTGATGTGACGATCCTGCCCCTGCTTCCCTACGCCGATACCCTTATGTGTACCCGAGGAATTCTGCGCTCTACCATTCCTCCAACCTTTACAAAGGGGATTGTCCTCCGGGCCAGTGGAGGTCCCAGCATCCTTAAAGAGCTCTCCAATGAAGAAATTGCCGTTGACATTGAAGACGCCATTCGTTTGAATATTGCAGCTCTTGCCGTCCAGGTCTTTGTTGGAGGTGAATACGAGACCAAATCGATTCACAACATGACCCGACTGGTAGATCTGGGCCATCGGTATGGGATTCCAGTTTTGGGCGTTACCGCCGTAGGTAAAGAGATGGTTCGGGATGCAAAATACCTGCGCCTGGCAACCCGAATATGTGCAGAATTGGGTGCCTCTTATATTAAGACCTATTATGTTTCCGAAGGATTTGAGACCATAACGGCTTCCTGTCCGGTTCCCATCGTTATTGCCGGCGGAAAAAAAATTCCGAAACTCGAAGCCCTGAGAATGGCTTACCAGGCTGTTCAGCAAGGCGCCGCAGGGGTTGACATGGGGCGAAACATATTCCAGTCTGAAGATCCCGTAGCCATGATTCAGGCTGTGAGAAAAGTGGTCCATGAAGACATGAAACCGGAAGAAGCTTACGAGTTGTGCCTGACTTTAGAAAATGAAAGAAAAAGACAAAGAAGGTAAGAATCTGTAATTCTACTTCCCTGTGAAAGGGTTAGGATCCTACCCATTTGTGTTTTGTGGGACTTTACCGGTAGAGAAATTTGTTTATCGGGATAAAAGCCATAACCCCATCAACATTCGGGTATTGTTGAAGTGGTTGATGAAAAGGAGAACCGTTTTTGGAGGTACGAAAGAATGAGATTGTTCCAAAACAATCTGCGACAAGACCAATTACTGGAGTTATTCTTTATCATGCTGTCAAGTACCCATCAACGGGCACTACTTCTTGATTACGATGGAACCCTGGCACCATTTCGTATCCAACGGGATCAAGCGACTCCATATCCTGGTGTACGTGAGGCCTTAGAGACCCTCTTCGAGGCTCGTCATACTCGTATTGTCTTAATTACCGGACGGTGGATAAAGGATCTGATTCCGCTTCTTGGACTTAAATCTCCTGTGGAGATTTGGGGTTCTCATGGCTGGGAACGTCTGATGCCGGACGGTACTTATGAAATAGCTAAATTGGATGAACGGGCTCTACAAGGCCTTACCAAAGCAAACGCATGGATCGAAGCAGAAGGCCTCAGAGACCGTTGCGAACAAAAACCCGCCAGTCTTGCTCTTCATTGGAGAGGATTAGAACTGAGGGTCGTTAAACAAATGCGGGAGAAAATCCTGAAGAGCTGGTCACTGCTTTCTTGGGAGACAGGACTCACCTTGCACGAATTTGATGGTGGGATTGAACTTAGAGTTCCCGGAAGAAGCAAGGGTTTTGCAGTGGAGACAATTCTTTCGGAAATGGGGGAAGATACTGTCGTGGCCTATTTGGGAGATGATCAAACCGACGAAGATGCCTTTAAAGCTGTCAAAGGAAAAGGACTTGGTATCCTGGTTCGTGAAAAGTTCCGCCCCACCCGTGCAGATATCTGGCTAAAACCCCCTGAAGAATTGTTGGAATTTTTCTCAAATTGGGAGCAGGCTTGTAAAAAAGGAAAGTGACATGAAAACACAAGGGAGTCGCCTTATCATTGTATCAAACCGATTGCCCATTGTCTTGACTCAAGGAGAAAATGGGCAATGGAGTATCAAGCCTGGCTCTGGTGGATTGGTTACTGCCCTGGTTCCAATATTACGAAATCGTGGAGGAGTATGGATCGGTTGGTCTGGAATGGTGGAAGAAGAAAATGTAGATTTGGGAGAGCTTCTGGCCGATGCAACTAAAAAATCAGGATATACCCTTAGACCGGTCTCCCTGACAGCTGAGGAAAAAAGCAAATTCTATCATGGATTTTCCAATGAAATTATCTGGCCTCTCTTTCACGACCTTCAATCTCGCTGCAATTTTGATCCGACCTATTGGCTTGTTTATCAATCAGTTAATCACAAATTCGCCCGTGTGATTGCTGAGAATATCAAGGAAAATGATTTTATCTGGGTTCATGACTATCACCTGATGAACGTAGCGAAGGAATTGCGTGCCATGGGAGTTACCTCCAAGATAGGATTTTTTCTCCATATTCCCTTCCCTCCATTGGATATCTTCATCAAGCTTCCATGGCGATTTCAAGTTTTGCATGCCCTTTTGGAGTATGATACCCTCGGATTTCAGACCTTAAGGGATCGGCACAACTTTGTGCAGTGTCTTCGTATCCTGATCCGGGACATTACCCTATATGGCAAGGGGCAAATCCTCACGGGTCGTATTAAGAACCGAGAAGTCAGGATAGGTAGTTTCCCCATTAGTATCGACTATCGTGCATTCGCCAAACAGGCTGCCTCCCAGGAGGTTTGTGAGAGAGCCCGATGTCTCCGTGAGGCTCTCCTGAATTGCCGTATCATCCTGGGTGTGGATCGTCTGGATTATACCAAGGGGATTCCCGAAAGGTTGAAAGCCTTCAGGAATGCCCTTATCCGTTTTCCAGATTTGCATCGGAAGGTTACACTGGTCCAGATAGTGGTACCCAGCCGTGTAGAGATTCCCGAATACTCAGATCTCAAAGTAGAAATTGAACGTCTGGTGAGTGAGATCAACGGACAGTTCACCCAACCCGGTTGGGTACCGATTCATTATATCTTTCGGAGCCTGGAACGTACAGAACTCCTTGCCTATTACCGGGCTGCGGATATTGCCCTGGTGACTCCCTTGAAAGATGGAATGAACCTGGTAGCTAAGGAATACTGTGCTTGTAGTATATATGGAGATGATGTGTTGATTTTGAGTGAATTTGCCGGTGCAGCAGTTCAGTTACAGAAGGGGGCCCTTTTGGTGAACCCCTATGACATTGAAGGTGTAGCCGAAGCAATTTATCGGGCCGTTAACATGAGCCAGACTGAGAGGCGATCTCGGATGCGGAAACTGCGTCGGTCCATTCGAGAACAGGATATTTTCTGGTGGGTAGACTCGTTTCTTCAAGCAAGTATTGCCCAGCATTTGGATGATTTCCCTCCTTTAGAAGGTTATGTACCTCTGGATGACTACTTACCTCAGGTTGAGCTCGAATAAGGAAATGGTTTTATGGGGCTTTGATAAGAATTTATGGAACATTTAGATATTCCAAAGTTTTTGGGACTGATGGTTATTATGCTGGGAATGGCCAAACTGGCCGGAGCTCTGGCCCAGCGGATCGGCCAACCGGCAGTCCTTGGAGAATTAATAGCCGGGATGATCCTTGGTCCTTCAGTCTTGGGGTTGGTAGATCCCAACATCGAGGTCATCCATCTCCTTGCCGAAGTAGGGGTGATTATCCTCCTCTTTGAGATTGGCCTGGAAACCGACTTGAAGAAGCTGTTGCAGGTAGGAGGTGCCTCGACCGTGGTTGCCATTGTTGGGGTGGCTTTGCCGTTTATACTGGGGTATATGGTCTGTTGGTTCCTGGGGTTGAGCAATCTGGTGGCGATAGTAGCAGGTGCCGCGCTGACGGCTACCAGTGTGGGTATTACCGCTCGCGTACTCTCCGACCTGGGTCGATTACAGGAGCCAGAAAGCCAGATCGTATTGGGAGCAGCAATTATCGACGATATTATTGGATTAATAATTCTTACGGTAGTGGCCGGGCTGACCCAGGGCCAGGAAGTAACCATTTTCCAGGTAATTAAAATAACCGGGATCGCCTTTGGCTTTTTGATTATTACCCTGCTGCTTGGAAGTTTGATTGTTCCCCTTTTGTTTCGTTGGGTCGGTCAGATCGATCTATCAGGAACTCTTACGGTACCGGCAGTTATACTGGCCTTTAGCCTGGCATGGCTCGCCGACCAGGCCGGCTCGGCCATGATTATGGGAGCCTTCACTGCCGGGCTTTTACTGGTAAAAATCCCTCAAGCCCATGAAATTGAAGTGGGTATAGCCCATCTCGGGCACTTCTTTGTTCCGCTCTTTTTTATTTCAGTCGGTGCAGCGGTTGATGTACGAGTCTTGAATCCAGCAAATCCGGCTAACCGACAAACTCTATTGATTGGAAGTCTTCTTGTGATCGCCGCCATATCGGGCAAATTCCTGGCAGGGTACGCGCCATTTTGGTTTCGCGGTAAGAAGAGTGTTATCGGTGTAGGCATGATCCCCCGGGGGGAGGTGGGTTTAATTTTTGCTCAGATGGGTTTAAGCAGCGGGGTCTTTAATCTAAGACTCTTCAGTGCCATTACCTTGATGGTTATGATCACAACTTTTATAGCCCCACCCCTTCTGAAATTCCTGTTTCCGGCCAAACAGCCAGGACGGGAACCACCGGAACCGGAGGGGATTGAGGATCTGGTTACCAAACCCTGATTTGCCGAAACCGACCAGTGTACGGGCGTAAGGCCTTACACCCCTACCGGTCCATTGGATATAAATCTGCTCTTTTCATCCCTCCTGGAGGGGAGTACCTTTCTGCTCACAAATAAGGAAATTACTCCTTTTATTTCACCGTCCAGTATAAACCCCCTCCAGGAAAATTCCAGGAAAATTGAAGAAGTGTCAGGCCATTATCTTCTGACTTTCTATGGTTTCATCCTCTCCCTTTCCCGTTCTACTAAAACCCTCCGCAAAATCTTGCCTGAAGCTGTTTTGGGAATTGTCTCCAGGAACTCAATTTCACGGATTTTCTTATATCCGGCAACCCGCTCTTCCACGAATTTCATTAACTCTTCGGCAGTTGTATGATAGCTTTTCCTAAGAACCACGACCCCTTTAGGAACCTCTCCGGCTTCCGGGTCAGGTTTCGAGAAAACGGCGCAATCAGCCACGGCAGGATGCTGAAAGAGTATGGCTTCCAGTTCGGCAGGGGCTATGCCGAATCCTTTGTATTTGATCATTTCCTTTTTTCGATCTACAATATAGACAAATCCATCTTTATCAATTTTGGCAATATCACCGGTGTAAAGCCAGCCGTTTCGAAGAGCCTGTCGGGTCGCTTCTGGGTTTTTCCAATAACCTTTCATAACATGGGGGCCTCGCACAATCAACTCACCGACTTCATCCGGGCCTAACTCCTTTTCACCGGTTTCTATATCCACGATTTTATGCTCCTGATCCGATATACCCAATCCGACCGATTCCAATTTGGCAAAATCTCCATCTACCGGATTGGCATGGGTTAGTGGAGAGGCTTCGGTCAGGCCATAACCTTGAAGAACCCGGACTCCGGTTAATTCTTTAACAATTCTACCTACTTCGGGAGCCAGGGGAGCAGCTCCGGTGAAAATAAACCGGAGAGAGGAAAGATTGTATTGTTTAATCTCTGGATAATTGGCCATGGCAATCAAGATAGGCGGTACGGCAAAGTGCATGGTTACCCGATACTTTTCAACTAAGGTCAGAGATTCAACCATATCAAACCGTTCCATGAGGACCTGCGTGGCCCCGGCATAGATGGAACTCCCCATGAGCATAGTCCCGTAGATATGATAAAAGGGAAGGAAAATCAGCAGAGTATCTCGATCGGTCATTCGTGAGGAGGAAATAAACTGGATATGATTGGTCACCAGGTTCGACTGGGTCAACATGGTTCCTTTAGGAAGTCCCGTTGTTCCACTGGAGTAAGGAAGGGCGACCAGATCCTCTCGCAGGTCTAAATCCACAGGAGGCGGACGTTTAGGAGAGGATTTACGGATAAGGTCATCGAACGAAAGCGTATCTTCTGCCGGCGTGGCTCCTACTACAATCACCGTCTTAAGTTCCGGCATATCGGGTCGTGCTTCCCGAACCACTGGATATAAAGTCTCCTGGGTAATTAAGACCTTAGCCTCAGAATCATTGATCTGATAAGCCACTTCCATTTTCTTGTAAGAGGGATTTAAAGGTGTTGCAACGGCTCCGATCCTCGCCGCAGCAATAAAACTAATCACCCATTCGGGTCGGTTCATCATAAATAGTGCAACCTTATCTCCCTTGGTGACTCCTAGACTCAAAAGGGCATTGGCCATACTGTTAACCAGGGCATCTAACTCTCGGAAGGTAATGCAAAGATCTTTAAAGATAATTGCGGGTTTATTTGAATACTTCTGAGCTGCCTCCCTCAGCATCTCGTGATAAGGTATCTCAGGATACTCCAGGGAGGGTCTGAAAAGTGCTGATTTGAAAATCAGATCTGGCATAGAAACACCGTATGAGAGTATGGGAGTATAGGGGTATGAGGTATGGAGGTATGGGGGTGTGGGAGTAGGGGAATGGCTATACTCCCATACTCCCACACTTCCATACTCTCACACCTCCATACCTCATACCCCCATACCTCCATACCCCTACACTTCCATACTCTCACACCTCATATCTTTTTCAGAACTTCGATGACAGCCTGAGCCGCCCGATCAGAGGCACCGGGTTCTCCCAGTTTTTCCCTGACTTTAGCCAATTCTTCTCGGATAGCCATCAGTTTAGCTGGATCCTGGAGAAGTTTGATGGCTTCCTGGGCGATTCGTTCGGGAGTTGCATCCTGTTGGATCAGTTCGGGTGCCAGTTGCTTTCCGGCAACCAGGTTGACCATTCCAATGTAAGGGACTCGAATGAGCCTTTTTCCCAGTGCATAGGTTAACGGAGATACTTTATAGGTAATGATCATGGGAACCTTTAAAAGGGCTGCTTCTATGGTTACGGTACCTGAAGCGACTATTAATAAATCGGCAGCATTCATGGCTTCATAGCCTCTGTTTTTTATGATTTGAACAGGGGTCTGTCCTGGAAATTTTAAGAGAAGCGCTTCCTGGATGGAAGGGGCCAGGGGGAGGATAAATTGGGTCTGGGGAATTTGTTTAGAGATAAGATCTGCAGCCGATCGCATAACCGGATAGAGTCGCCTGATTTCATTTTCTCGACTTCCCGGGAGTAGTCCGATAAGGGGGCGGGAAGGATCCAGTCCGTATCCCCTGCAGAATTGGATTTTATCAAGTTCAGGTTTAACCCGATCTATCAGGGGATGCCCAACCCAGGTTACATCAACCCCTACCTGTTGGTATAGCTCTTGCTCAAAGGGAAAGATAACGATCATTTTCGTAACCAGCCTGGCAATAAGGTAAATACGATTTCGCCGCCAGGCCCATACTTGAGGACTTATATAATAAACAATGGGGATTTTAAGTTTTTTGGCTTTTCGAGCTACTCTGAGGTTAAAATCGGGATAATCGATCAAAATGAGTAGATCCGGTCTGGAGGTTTTAAGGGTATGAAGGACCTGCCTATATACTTTTCGGATAGTATTAAGTTTTGCCAGAACTTCCCAAGCTCCGGTTACTCCCAATCGGGAAATATCCTGGATCAGAGTGACTCCTTCTCTTTGCATGTGAATCCCACCAATTCCGTAAAATCTTCCTTCCGGCAAGGAGCTGCGGATAGATTTGACCAAATAGGCTCCATGAAGGTCCCCAGAAGCTTCCCCGGCAATGAGCATGATCTTTGGTGACATCAAAATCATAAAAATTGTGTATCATAGGTTATAAAGGCGGTCAAATAAAAAATTTGATATGTGAAAGTACTTGACAGCGAAAAGCTAATTTACTAGGATTATTCAAGCTATCATGGATCCTTTAACTTTGCCTAAAAGGCAGATAGTTATTCAGTCCTAAAGACGTTAGGACCTATATATCGAGGAAGTACTCTGCTATTGATAAGACTCCCAAGAGAGCAACTTTCCAGGGTAGGTTTTTAGTAACTTCTGGAGAGGTACCTCCATCTTTGTCTTCTCCTCCGGTTTTATAGAAATGGGAGAAGGGTCAAAGTAAAGGCCTGTTTAGGTATACTTCTGGGAAACCTATCCTTGAAAGCCAAAGGATCAGAGGTGGGGGTCCTAGCAAGGAGAGAATCGACTCAAACTTTGCAAAGCAGGATTGCCGAAGTCAATCCGTTTTGCATCGTTTGAGTTCTCAGGTGAATTCGGCTGTGAAGATTATTATTCAATGTCCAGGTTGTAAGTCCAAGTACAAAATGGAAAAGGCTAAAATTCCAGATGAAGGGAAAAAAATAAAATGTCCTAAATGTACTCGCGTATTTATTGTAAAAAAGCCTAAAGAAACTGCTGGCTCTAAACCCGTTCCTCCCCCCTCAGTTCCCAAACAACCTCCATCGACAGAGAAACCAAAGGAAACTTCTAAACAGCCTTTTCTACCCAAACAATCCCCTCTACCCAGGCCGCAACCTGAACCGGTTAAAGAAGAGAAAAAAGGTTATGTTCCCTTAAAGGATCGGCCACGGCCCATAACTTGCCGGGACCTTTTTGAAACCATGCATGAGCGCTTTATTCCAGAAAAGGCTCAAGGCTTTGATGCTACCATTGCCTATTCTATCTCTGGAGATAGTACCGATAAGGGCGGAGAATGGACCGTCCGGGTGATCGATCAAAAATGTATTGTCAGGGAAGGGATCGATCCAACTGCTCCTACGAAAGTCTCGGTTAAAGCCAAGGATTATATGAAGATAGCCACCGGTAAAATGGACGGAAGGGTTGCTTTTATGTTGGGTAAAATCAAAATTAGAGGAGATAAAACTCCTCTGGCCGGTTTTAGAGAGTTATTCAGAAAACCGGAGATTTGATAAAGAATGAGAGAAAAATGAGAGAAAGGGGAGTAAGGAGGACCCTAAGATCGTTCGGACTTAGATTTCATAAAAGGAGGAGTATGATGATATCAAATAGTCGGGTTCGTGTTGTTACCTTACTGGCCGGCTTTGCTGGTCTGATCCTCGGAATCCTGATGACTGTAGTATTGCAAAGTGTAGTACCTGCCCAACAATCAGGGGATCGGCGTATCGTGATTCGTCCCGAGAAGTCACCGAAGACAGGGCTTCCCTTCAGCCCGGGTATCCTCGTTGGTAACACTCTGTATGTGTCCGGTCACCTGGGCCGCGATCCGGTCACCGCCAGGCTGGTATCTGGTGGTATCGAAGCCGAGACGCGCCAGGCGCTCACCAATATAGGGGAAGTCCTGAAGGCTGCGGGGATGGATTTCAAAGACGTAGTATCGGTGACGGCTTACATTACAAGTTTCGAGGATTTTGCAAAATTCAACCAAGTATACCGCGAGTTTTTTCCCCATGATCCACCGGCCAGGGCCACCGTACAGGTTGCTGCACTGAACGACGGCGCACGGATCGAGTTACAGATGATCGCGGTCAAGCCGTAAGGGTGGCCAAAGTAAATCAAGGGGGTAGAACGTGCCAGATCGATGAAGAGGCATCCGGTCTGCAGGGTTGGTAGGTTGAAATAAGTTTAGTGTTTGATGCTTCTTAACGGTGCATGCTCTTTCCCTGCCGGTCGGCAGGGGCGATTCAAGCCTGTGAATGGGCTGGATTCCAGGCTTTCCCTTTTTCTAGTTTTATTACTCTCCCAGATATGCCTCCCGTACCCGTTTATCTCTTAGAAGGGCTTTCGCATCATCCTGCATGACGATTTGACCGGTTTCCATGACATAGCCTTTTTGGGCTAAGTTTAAGGCCATATGGGCATTTTGTTCGACCAGAAATATAGTCGTTCCTTCTTCGTTGATTTCCTTGATAATTTTAAAAATCTGCTCTACAATCATGGGGGCTAATCCCAGGGAAGGTTCATCTAACAACAGAAGCTTCGGTCTGGCCATGAGGGCTCTGGCTATGGCCAACATTTGTTGTTCTCCCCCACTGAGGGTTCCCCCGGCCTGCTTTTGTCGCTCCCTTAAAATAGGGAATAAAGAGAAAACATGGTCTAGATCTTCTCGAATCTTTGTTTTATCCCGTCGCAGAAAAGCCCCCATTTCTAAGTTTTCCAGGACGGTAAGGCGGGGGAAAATTCTACGACCTTCGGGAACTTGAGAGATTCCCATGGCCACAATCTGATCCGGCGGTTTATTCATGATGGGTTCTCCATTAAATTCGATTATTCCCTGGCGAATCTTATTAATACCGCAGATAGACATGAGGGTGGTAGACTTTCCGGCTCCATTGCCGCCGATAAGACAAACAATTTCTCCCTGGTTTACCTCCAGGGAAACCCCTTTAAGGGCATGGATATGGCCATAGAAGGTATGTACGTTATGTAATCGCAGCATGGATATTAACCGTGTGAAATCTCTTTTCCCAGATAAGCTTCAATGACTTTGGGATCTTTCTGAACCTCCTTAGGAGACCCTTCTGAGATTTTTTCACCGTGATCCAGAACAACGATCCGATCCGAGATCCCCATGACCAGTTTCATATGGTGTTCGATGAGCAAAACCGTGATGTCCCGAGCCCGAATCTTATCGATGAGGGACATCAGCACCTTGGTTTCCTGGGGATTCATACCGGCTGCTGGCTCATCGAGTAAAAGGAGATGCGGATCGGTACTGAGGGCACGGGCAATCTCCAGGCGTCGTTGGTCTCCATAGGGGAGATTTTTGGCCAGCATCCAGGCTTTATCCCGAAGTCCTACAAAATGAAGTAAATCCATGGACTTAGAGGCAAGGTCCCTTTCTTCTTTTAGAACCTTAGGGGTTCTGAAAATAGACCCCAAAACTCCGGAATGCAGTCGACAATGGGCTCCGGTCATTACATTTTCCAGGGCCGTCATATCGGCAAAGAGGCGAATATTCTGAAAAGTCCGGGCAAGGCCCCATTTGGTAATCTGGTTAGGTTTGACGATCTTTCGAGAGGAAGAAGAATAAATCTGAATAGGACCTGAGGTATATTTGGTATGGATAACAATTTCTCCCTTGGTGGGGGGGTACATGCCGGTCACACAATTGAAAAAAGTTGTTTTCCCGGCCCCGTTAGGGCCGATCAATCCTACAATTTCCCCTTCATCGATATAAAAATCGAGATTTTCAATAGCTTTAAGACCGCCGAAGTATTTCGCAAGCTTTCGGGTTTCTAGTAACCGCATGATCAGAGCTCCTGACTTTTACTGGCTACTTCATAAACAAATTCTGGCTTTTGTTCTATTATCTTTTCCTCTTTTTCAGGATGCAATTCCAATTTGCGACGTGCACTGGGGATCAAACCCTGGGGTCGGAAAATCATCACCAAAACCATCAACATCCCAAAAATGAGCATTCGGGCCCGTGAGAAGTCTACTTGCATAAAGGGAAGGTAGAAATCCCTTAGCATTTCAGGAAGGACTACCAGCACAATTGCACCCAGGATAACGCCTGGAATACTTCCCATTCCCCCTAAGACGACCATACACAGGATAATGACCGATTCAAAGAAAGTGAAACTTTCCGGTGAGATAAAACTCATTTTACTGGCGAAAAATACCCCGCCCAAACCGGCCCACATGGCTCCCAAGGCAAAGGCCAGAAGCTTCATCCGGGTGGTATCAATACCCATAGCCTCTGCAGCGACTTCATCTTCTCGGATGGCGATCCAGGCTCGTCCAATCCTCGAGTGGTTCAGCCGGTTGACCACAAAAATGGTTATGATAACAATCAGGAGGATTAAGTAATAGTAATGGATAGGCTGGCTAAAAACGAACTTTTTACCCAGAGATGGGGCTTCAATTCCGATTAATCCGTTGGGACCCCGGGTCACCCGGTCCCAGTTGTTCAGAATAATTCGAATCATCTCCCCAAATCCCAGGGTGACAATGGCCAGATAATCTCCTCGTAATCGAAGCGTAGGGGCTCCCAACAGGACACCAAAAGTGGCCGCCATCAAGGCTCCTAAAGGAAGGGCTAACCAGAAGGAAGTGCCATAATGAATGGATAGTAAACCGTATAAATAGGCACCTACGGCATAAAATGCAACATATCCCAGATCCAGTAATCCGGCCAGCCCTACGACGATATTTAAACCCAGGGCCAGACAAATATAGATTCCACACATGACGGCCACGTCCACGACATAACGATTGTTGAATAGGGGAAATAAGAGGGCTAAAACCAGGAGAATCCCCAAGACAATACGTCGGTCTATCCGGTTGAGATTACGGTGAAAGCCTTGTTGATAAGAAGAAGCTCTTTCTAACCATTGTTTGACGGTCTTGGTATTCCGTAGGGTGGTTATCGCTAACCATAATCCCCCACCGGCTAAGAGAAGGATTATCAAAAGCCCCGCATGTTTTCCCATAAAAGGAAAGGTAAGAAATCCAAACCACAGAGAGATGGCCATCACTCTAAGAATTTTTTTCATGCTATATCTTCTCCGCGACCTGTTCGCCTAATAGACCTGAAGGTCTAAATATCAAAACTAAAACTAAAATGGCAAAGGCAAAAACATCCTTATACTGAGCTCCATGGGGAGGAGGAATAAATCCGGCTGCAAAGGCTTCCAGTAAACCCAAAAGAAATCCTCCCAGCATGGCTCCAGCAATGTTTCCAACCCCACCCAATACAGCCGCCGTGAAAGCTTTTAAACCTGCCACATAACCGATATAAAAATTGACCAATCCATAATACATTCCCACCATAATCCCTGCAACGGCGGCTAAGGACGATCCGATAATGAAAGTTATAGAGATCACCCGATCAATGTTGATTCCTACCAGACTGGCCATTTTCTTATCTTGGGCAGTCGCCCGCATGGCCTTACCTAATCGAGTATTTTTAATAAATAACTGGAGGGCTATCATCAGAAGGACCGAGATCACCATGATAAAAACCTGGATGTAGGATATGCGAACTTCATCTATATTAATCCCACCTGTAAATAAGGGGGGAAAGAATTTATCTCGAGCCCCCTGGGTCAGCATGACGTAATTTTGTAAAAAAATAGACATACCCAGGGCTGTAATGAGGGGTGATAACCTGGGGGCCTGACGGAGAGGGCGATAGGCGATTCGTTCCATGGTAAACCCGTAGGCGGCGCAATATACCATGGAAACCACCAGGACAATTCCCATGGCCAGTGCAAGGCTGTTCTGGGTCAGACCTTGCATGCTTAAAACTCCCAGCGTAATAATCCCTATATATGCCCCGATCATGTAAATCTCTCCATGGGCAAAATTGATCAACTCGATAATTCCATAGACCATAGTATATCCCAGGGCAATAAGTGCATAAACGGCCCCGATTGTAAGTCCGTTAATCAACTGCTGGATAATATATTCAAGAAAAGACATTTAAAACAGCAGGTAGAAAGCTGTAACAGGAAACAAGGGAGGAGAGGGGCAAAAACAGTTACTCACTTACATCCCCTCTACCATCCCTTGCTCCCTAATTTGCTGTTTCCATCCTCTATCTAGTTACTCATTTTTTCTTCAACTCTTGAACCTGAACGAATTTTCCGTTTTTGACCTGCCAAAATACATAGGGTGATTCCAGAACATCACCCTTTTCATCGAACTGGATCGGTCCTAAGGCGGTATTAAATTTGGTCTTATGGATATAGTCGATTAATTTATTTCCGTCGGTGCTGGCCGTGCCTTTAATAGCCTCCAGGAGAATATTGGTTGCCACATAGCTGTAGATGGTATAAGCTCCTACCTCTTTGGCTTGGGGGAATTTTTCTTTAAATTTTTTAATGAAAGGCTGGGCTTCTGGAATTTTTTCCTGGTCCGGGGTAAAGCTGATATAAGCTCCTTCAGCTGCAGGTCCTGCACCATCGATAAATTCCTGGATGAAGACCCCGTCTCCGCTTACAAAAATGGTGTTCAACCCCAGATCTTTGGATTGTTTAGCCAGCAAAATGGCTTCAGGATGAATCCCTCCAAAATAGAGAACCTCCGGATTTTTCTGTTTGGCAGCAGTTAAAACCGCCGTATAATCCTTATCCCCCTGGACAATTCCGGTATAGAAAACCGGCTCAACACCTAACTTTTTGAGGCCTTTGACGGTCTCATCGGCTAACCCCTGACCGTACGTGGTTTTATCGTGGAAGACGGCTACTTTCGTTTTCTTAAGGGTATTGACGATAAAATCTGCTGCAACAGCCCCCTGTTGGTCATCCCGACCGCAGACTCGAAATACATTTTTTAGTTTACGATCTGTAAATTGAGGATTGGTAGAAGCCGGAGTGATTTGGGGGATAGGAACCTTGGCATAAACCGTTGAGGCCGGAATAGAACAACTGGAGTTGAAATGGCCTATGACCCCAACAACCCCTTCATTGACAAACTTGTTGGCAACCGCCACAGCCTGTTTGGGATCATGCTGATCGTCTCCCCAGATGATCTCAATCTTTTTTCCGAGAACACCTCCTTTTTCATTCCATTCTTCCATGGCAATGGTGCCTCCGTTTTTCAATTGCTCCCCAAAAGCCCCCTGATCCCCGGTGAGGGGACCTGCCAGCCCCAATTTAATAACCTCTTCTGCTGGGTAGGCATTTGCAGCCATCAACCCTGGAATTAGGGTTCCCATCAAAATAAGCAAGAGAAATTTTCTCATAGGACCTCCTTTTGTTAGGTTAAACTGAGAAACTTCTTCGTCGGATTTCGTCAAAGTAATGATGGAACAGGAAAAACCCTTTAAAGAAAGGAAAATACGTTACTTCTACTCTTTTGTTTTAGGAAATTCTCCTGGATCTGTCAAGATAAATTTCACGATTGCTTTTTTCTTTTTTAAATATTGCTCCAATCGTTAAAATTGCATCACTTTTGCATGGAAGAGAAAGTATTGTTATTTATTCGGATCTTTCTTATATTTCATGAAAGATCTCTCATAGACGCTCTGCTAAAGATTAAGCACTCAGAGATAAAGATAAGTTTTTGATGAGGAGAATCAGACATGACGCAATCCAGAAAACTGAAAGCCGATTTTCATTTACATACTTCCGAGGATCCGGAGGATCTTTTTATTCGACATAGCTCTACAGAGCTCATTGATAAGGCAGCCGAATATGGGTTTGATGTGTTGGCCATTACCCTTCATAACCGACAACTTTATACCGATTATTTGAAAAATTATGCTTTGGATCGAGGGATACTCCTGATCCCAGGAATGGAAGCAACCATCGAAGGCAAGCATATTCTTCTTCTTAATATGAACTGCGATTTAAGCAAAATCCGAAGGATTCAGGATTTAAATCGATATACCGGTGAAGATACCCTGGTTATCGCAGCCCATCCCTTCTTTCCAGATTCTAAATGCCTGGGATCCAAACTAGAAAAGAATATAGAGGTTTTTAACGCTATCGAGTATAGCCATTTTTATCTAAAAAAAATCAATTTCAATGAAAAGGCCGTACAGGTGGCGACTAAATATCAACTACCCCTGGTAGGCACCTCGGATACCCACATCCTACATCAATTCGGTAAGACTTTCTCCCTGGTGGAGGCCGATCCAGAAATCGGTTCGGTGATTGAAGCAATTAAAAAAAGACGGATTGAAGTCGTCAGTCAGGCCTTAACTCCCACCTATGCCGCAACGACCATGCTTCAATTGAAATCCGGGATTATCAAGAAGATAGAAAGGAAATTAAAGAAGTTCTTTTCGTCCCGGTAAAATAAAAAAGTACTTGCTTTAAAGGCTTTAAAGAAAGGTTTCTAGATTTTGCTTCCACTCTGTTCACCCTGAGCCCTTCGACAAACTGGCCCCAACGGCATCGAAGAGCTCAGGACGATGGGAGGAAGGTGGTAGAGGATTTATTCCAGGAAACGACCCAAGAAAAATCCCTTCCTCCGGCTTATCTCTTGGCCAATTCCAGCTTCAACTCTTCAATTACTTTTTGGAGTTTACCGATTTGATTGTCCGCTTTAACCAAAGCAATGGCTTTTTCGCTGACGGCTTGATTGGCTATATCCAACTGACCGCGGAGCTGGCTTACTTGAGTGGTTAACTCTCCCAGAGCCTTTTCCTTTTCTTCTAGTTTTTTCCTGAACTCTTCTTGCATCTGGTTAAACTGGCTTTGGAGTTGGACAAGGGTTTTTTCCTTTTCATCCAGATTCTTCCGAACTTCTTCCAGTTGATTTTGTAACTGATCGGGTTGAGAACGCAAGCTTTCAAGGGCCTGATCTTTTTCCCGGAGTTGGTTGTTTGCATTGTCTAACTGGCTTTGGAGTTGAGCTATCTGGGTCAACAGACCCTCTATTTCCTTGCTCTTTTCTTCCTGGTTACGTTGAGCTTCTTCTTGTACCTGTGTCAATCGGGTCGTTAAGGTCGTAAGCTCCTCCTCTTTTCCCCGGAGATGGGCTAAGGCTTCTTCAAGTTTACCCTGTAATTGATTTACCTGGTCGGTTAAGCTTGCAAGCAACTTGTCTTTCTCCTGGAGGTTTTGTTTCGACTCTTCCTGTAATCGGTTAAGTTGATCTGTAGCCGCCGCCAAGGCTTTATCCTTTTCGCTTAGATTCTCATTAGCTGCTGCCAGTTGGTTTTGGAGTTGATCGAACTGCATAGCCCAGTTCGCCAGGGCCTGATCCTTTTCGGCAAGGACCTTCTGGCTCTCTTCCTGAGCCCGGGTAAGCTGAGCTTTTAAATCAGCTATCAGCCGATCTTTTTCTTCTTGCAATTGATTGAGCTCTTGGGTTACCCTGGCTAAGGCCATGCTCTTTTCACTTATCATGTCCTGCAGAGTCTTCAACTGCCCCCGCAACTGATTAACCTGTTGGGTCAGGTTGGTCACTGCCGCCTCTTTCTCCGTCAAATTTTGTTGAGATTCTTTTTTTAACTGATCGAGCTGTCGACTCAGGTTAGTTAAGGCCAGAGTCTTTTCACTTATATTCTGATTGGCAACCTCTATCTGGGTTCGTAGTTGATTTATCTCTGCTGTCAACTCTGCAATCTGTTGCTCTTTTCCATCTAAAACTTTTCTGGCTTCCTCCCGTTCTTGAGCTATCTGATCCTTAAGCGCCAGGAGGGTCCGCTCCTTTTCATTCAAAGCCTGTTGAGTCTGGTTCTGTAACTGATTCAGGGAAGCATTCAAGGAGGCAATGATTTTGTCTTTCTCCTCCAGGTTCTTCTTCATTTCTTCTTGTAGCTGACGGAACTGCTTATGCGAATCGGCCAACGCAAGGGTCTTTTCACTCACACTCTGGTTGGCAAAATCCAGTTGTCCTTGAAGTTGATTTAATCTGGCCGTTAGATCTGCAACTACCCGGTCTTTTTCTTCTAAACCTTTCTTTATTTCCCCCTGTAGTTGATGAACCTGCGTGTTTAAGTCCGCAGCTATCTTTTCATTTTTCTCCAAATTCTCCTGGAGTTGGTTTCGCTGATGAATCAAATGGGCTAAAGCATTGGTTTTTTCACTGAGATTTTGATGGGTTACTTCCAGTTGACCACGTAATTGATTTAGCTGGCCTGTTAAATCTCCGATCATCCTGTCTTTCTTTGCCAGATCCTCCTGGAGTTGATTGAGTTGGTTGGTCAGGTTTACCAGGGTAATAGCTTTTTCACCTATATTTTGATGGGCCGTATTCAGTTGGGTTCGCAGCTGATTTACTTCTTGGGTTAGATCTCCGATCTTTTGTTCTTTCTCTGCCAGGTTCTTTTGAGTCTCTTTTTGTTCTCTGCTCAATTCTTCAAGATTGTTTTGGATCTTAGCCTGTAGATTTTTCTGTTGCTGGAGTGCTTCGGTTAACCGATTCACTTCGGTATTTTTTGCCTCTAATTGAGCCCGTAATTGGTTTAACTGATGGGTTAAATCGGCAAGAACTGCTTCCTTTTCTTGCAGATTTTTCTTACTTTCCTCCTGGACTCGATCCAATCGATTGGCCAAATCAGAAAGGGCTAAGGTTTTTTCGCTGAGGCTTTGATTGGCCGCATTAAGCTGACCCAGAGACTGGTTTAGTTGTGCAGTCAGGTCGGTAAGGATCTGCTCTTTTTCGGTTACATCCTTTTGATATTCCTCTTGAAGTTGATTCAACTGCTTGCTTAAGTTATTAAGCGCAAGGCTCTTTTCACTGGCGTTTTGATGAGCAATATCCATTTGACCTCGGATTTGGTTGATCTGCGAAGCCAGTTCATTAGCCATTCGCTCCTTTTCTGCTAAAATCCTTTGGGTTTCCTCTTGCTCCTGACTCTTCTTTTCTAAGTTACTTCGGACTTCCTCCAATTGTTTAGCATGCCGGTTGAGATCTGCCATCAGGTTATCGATCTGAGTGTTTTTCTCATTCAGTTGGGCCTGCAATTGGTTGATCCGGCTGTTCAACTCCTCCAGGGCTTTGTTCTTTTCTTCCAGATTTTTTTGGGCTTCTTCGTGGGTCCGATTTAACTCTTTATGAATTCCCTGTAGTTCAACCAGATCCTGGTTGGTTTTCTTTAGCTGATCCTGCAACTGAGCAATCTGCTCAGTTAAATGCGTAGTTTCCCTGTCCTTTGCAGCTAACCTCTTATTTTCCTCTTGAAGCCGTCCGATCTGTTCTTTTAAGTCGGCCAGGGTTTTATCCTTTTCGGCAAGACCTTTGTTTTCCTCTTGAAGCCGTCCGATCTGTTCTTTTAAGTCGGTTAAGGCTTTATCCCTTTCATTCAGGCTTTGATCGGCGTTTTTGAGTTGATCTTGCAATTCATTTACCCGAGCGGTTAAATCTCTTACCTGAACTTCCTTTTCACTCAGTGCTTTCTTAAAGTCCTCCTGGACCTGGTTAAGTTGAGTTCGTAGGGTTATGAGCTCTTTGTCTTTTTCTTCAATATTTCTGCCGGCGTCTTCAAGTTTGCTCTGTGAATTTTTAAGCTGGGTATTTAAATCGGCCAGGATTTTATCTTTTTCACTTAACTGCTTTTGAGATTCCTCTTGGATTTGATTTAACTGATAACCCAATTTACGAACTTCGCTCCTTTTGCTTACATAGAGTCCTGTCATAAAAACTACCGCTACGGTCATGACAAGACTCAAAATGCCTAAACTTTTCTTTGTAAAAATCGGATTTTGTACTTCCATACTTCTTTTCTGACTGCCTCCTCCCTAAAGTTGTTAAACTACCATTGAAAACTGATAACCATTGTCCAACAAGAATCCCCTATTTCTGGGGAATATGTCAAGGAGTTTTTTGGAAATCTTCATGGAACGTGGAATCCAGATAATTTTTAATCCTCTTTGCGTTTTATAGAAAGAAGTACCATATTGTTATTTTGTAATACCTATTACCTCTTTAGTAAGAATGGGAAAAGTTATGGCAACAGCCTTCCTTTAACCTCGATCAAGAGCTTTTAGTTACCCCCTGATTTTTCAAAAATCCTATAAACGGTAATATCTTTGTGGAAATCTTTAATTTCAAGTACAAAGGACACAAATAGCAGGAAAGTTTTATTAAACAACGTCTGTTCCAGTTTATTGAGACCTTCAGAAAGGTTCATTAACTTCCAGGGCTTTATCAAAGGCCACCGAAAGACGGTTTAACTTTCTCGGTTTTTGATAAAGTCTGAGGGTCTAAAGGGTATTATCTGGAAAGGATGGAGAAGAATGGGAAAGGCAGGAGTGAAAAAAAATGTAACCTTCTTTCATACACTTATCCATGCTCTTCTTTTAACGATGATGGGGATCATACGTTTTTATATCTACCCAACCGCCTCTTTTGCTCAGACCCCCTGTACCCCTGGGACCCCTAAGCACTTCCAGCGCGTGCTTATCATTGTTCTTGAGAATCAGAATTATGAGGATGTAATGAAAGATTCTTACTTCCGCTCCCTGGCCCAGCGTGGTGCGAACTTCACCAATTTTCATGGGTTGTTTCATCCTTCTTACTCGAACTATTTAGCCATGGTATCCGGAAAGGAGATCCGAACTCACTTCGACTGGCAGGTTGATTTAACAGATCATAAAACAATTGCCGATCTGCTCCAATCCCATGGACTTAGATGGAAGAACTATGCCGAAGGGTACCCGGATAGGCGGAGTATGGATCCGAAGAAGCATCCGGATTTTTGTTTCACAGAATCTCGTTATGGCCGTTATGCCAGAAAGCATGTACCCTTTGTAAGCTTCATACCCAGTCATCAGCGGGAAAAGTATTGTGCCAACATTGTTCCGGCAAGCCAATTTGCCGAAGATTTAAGGAATAAGGAACTTCCCGAATATGCATTTTACACGCCGGATATGGATCATAACGGCCATGATACCGATTTAGCCCATGCTTCCCGCTGGCTCCAGGGTTTTCTGGAGCCTCTCCTTCAAGATCCAGATTTTATGGCCAGGACACTCCTTGTGATCACCTTTGATGAATCCGGTAAGGAGAATAAAAGAAAGGATAATCACATCTATACAGTATTCCTAGGGGGAATGGTAAAACCCGGTGACTACCATGAGAACTATAATCATTTTAACGTGTTACGAACCATTGAAGACAATTTCTGTTTGGGTACCCTTGCAGAGGGGGATAGTCGGGCTCAACCCATAGATGTTTGGAAGTAAAACAACCCTGGATATTTCTTCTTGGTTGAACTACCTTTAGTTAACAAAATGAGGGGTTATCTCTAGAGCCATAAATCCTGAGTAACCAATCCTAAACAGTTAGAACGAATTTTCGAACGGTCTGGTAGGGGTGGGTTTGAAACCCACCTTAAGAGAATCCTAGTTAGATGGCTTTGTCCAAAATTCCTGCCTGGCTCTTCCTTACACCATCACGTTTCTATCAATTCTGTATCTTCTCCTCCCTCATCTCCTTCATTTCCACCGTTATCTCCTTCGTCGTTGTTATTTCCGTTGTCATCATCATCATTTTCATGGGAGCATAGGGAGATTTTCTGTTCTTTCCAGGATGGTTTTAATTCGATTAAGGTAGTTTTGATATTTAATCCCTGGAAAGCACCGGGCCAGACATTTTGTGAGTTTGTCTCTGCACCTCCTTTGTAGGCTAAATAGGCCGACAGGTAGGTTAACCGTCTCGGTTGATGCTCGGTGGGAATTATTATCCTAGAAATCGGTCGGATAAGATTTTGCATACATATAAAACAAAATCCTAAGAGGGCTCCTATAAAGATCCTTCTCTTGAAAATAACTACCATAATTCTTTCTCCTTCCTGAATGGAGGTTCTTGGATGGAGGATTCATCAGATCCTTCTGGAGAATACCCCATCGGTTTTCTTGGAGATTCAATTTCCCCTCGATAGGCTCCCTCCCCGATGCCCCCACCCTGACCCTCCCCGTGGACGGGGAGGGAAAATGGGGAGGGCTGGGAGTGGGGCTATGGGGTTTACCAGGAAAATATGAGGTAAGGGGTCGGGTAGTCCTATGCGGTTACCTTCCAAGAGTAGCTATAGAGGTCTACTTCCAGATTTTCAGATCGGTTGCCTCATCCCCGGATTATACAGAACGGAGCTTTTTGCTTTTACCTCTTTTCTAAAGCAAAGGCCATACCACCGATTGGCTTCTGTCTGCCAGGGGTACTTTCCAATTTCCCAAAGGCCTCCCTCTCCTGAAGCTTCGGGAGAGGAGCCGGGTGAGGGCAGACCATTACACAGAATTAACTTTACAAAGTACTGATTTTTTTAGTCTTTACAGGAGTTCATTTGTTTTAAAAACATGACAGATCGTCATCCATTTAGGACTCGGTCCCTTCAAGGCTTCGGATAAAATCCGTAGGATCCAGGCTTTCCTCCATGTCACTTTTTTACGACGACAGGTTAAAAAGCGATTTCATAGGGCCATTACCACCGGAGTCTCTATTTTAATTTAGAATTTAACAGGGGTCAGAAAAGTTGAGGTACGACTAAAGCCTACCCTTCGAATTGATCGACAGTTTCACCCAGGAAAATCCCGATAGGTTTCAGGTTTTCAAAGCTATCGATAATGACTTTCAGGGAAACCAGCAAGGGGGTCGAAAGCAAAAGTCCCACTGGACCCCAAAGCCAGGTCCAAAAGATAGCCGATAATAACTGGGCAATGGGATTTAGGTCGATCTGATGACCGACCAGGCTGGGGGTGATATAATTACCTTCTAAATTTTGAATGAAAAGATATATGGTCACCAACAGCAAAGCATGTTTCCAGCCTTCATATTGAATAATAGCCATCAGGGTAGGAGGAATTATGGCAATAAAAGGGCCTACATAAGGGATAAAATTGAGGATACCTACCAGAGGTCCCCAGATATAGAAATAAGGAATACCCTGTAAAAAAAATGAAAGGGTATGGACAACGGCAAGCCCCAGATTAATCAGGGACATTACAATAAGGTAGCGTTGAATTTTTTGGCTGATATTATCGATAATGTTGATGGTCAGTTTTCGATCTGCTCGACTGGCGATGGCAATCAGTTTCTTTTTAAAGATGATTTGATCTTTAAGCAAGAAGAGAACAAAAAACAGGACGAGTACAAAGGTACTTACCACATCAAAGGTCGTGGTTAAGGTTTTGAAATAATGGGTTGCTTGGTTAGCAATTCTGACCTCTGGAATATCCTTTTTTTCTTCCTTGGTTAGATCCTCGGTTTTCTCCTGGATCTGCTTTACTTCCTTCTGGACTCCTCCAATCAAGGTCCGAAGTTTATGAGAATATTTTGGAAAATCTTCCATAAAGTTTTGTACCTGGCCTATCAAAAAATAGAGACCTGTGAGGATAATACTTAAGGCTAAGAGTACGGCCAGGATACTGGCGACGGTATGGGGGATTTTAAGCCAGTGGGTTGTAAAGCTGACCAAAGGACTTAAAATATAGGAAAGATAGAGGGCTAGGATAAAAGGAATTATAACCGGCTGGGCGAAGTAACAAAAAGCGATAATGGTCCCTATTCCTAAAATAACCAGGGCCCAACTTCGCAACTGAACAATGGTCGGTACGCCTTCAACGATGGTTCTGCCGTTTCCACCTAACGTTCCATTCGTATTAGCTCGGGATTCTCCATTTGCCTTTGAACCCTTTGTGGAAGCAGACAAAGGCGGTATCTGCGTAACAATGATCCCATCTTCGTAATTCTCTGTGTAGGTTTCTGGGGATTTATCAAACCGGGATTTGCAACTGGTACTACAGAAATAATAGGTATGATTCTGGTATCGACTACGCCAGCGCAATCGTGCCGGATTCAAGCGCGTTCTACAAACGGGATCTCGGGTCACTGGTGTCATATTCTAGATTAGAATTGGAGATAAAGTTTATAAGTTTTACCTAGCCCAAAATCGGATATTTTTCACTAAGTTAAAATACAGCAAATGAGCCTGAATGCCACACCTTTTTATTTGAGAAGTCATACCGGTTTCAAATTTGTGCACTGAACGATCCAGTTCCTCCCCGGCCTCAACCCCTCTTTTGAAGTTTCAGGGGAAGGGTAGGAAAGGGGGACATACCCATCAAGCTAAGAAGAGGAAAAGCCTTATTTTCGGCCTGAACATCCTCCCTTGCTCCCTTGAGGGGGGAACAGGGGCCTAAGCGCCAGGATAGGAAGGTTAGCCCCGGCGGGGCAAGCTGTTGATAATCCCTGGCATAAACTAGGGGAAACAGGATAACAGGATCCTCTAAGCTCCGTCAGGGGCAACCTGTTTACCAGGATGTGAAAAAATTCTGAATTCTGAATCTCCCCACTTATATCGGGGGCTACCCATGGTTCGTTCCTGACAGGGCTTTTCAGCTTAACCTGGCGCCGGGGATGGAGGGTTAAGGTAGTCTGTCCATGGGCAGGCGGAACGCAACTTTATGGAACTTTATCCACAAGGGGAGAGGAAAAAGGGTTCTGATAGGTTTCTCGACGCCAACGGTGGGGGAGATCCCGGATCGTGCCGGGGGTATCCAGAGTCTGGAGCGCATCCAGCATCTCTTTTAGAATGGTCATTTGTTGATTTACCTGAAAGGGTTCTCCCAAAGGATGCCCGAAAGGCCAGCGAAGAGACAAAGCCCTGGGAGGTTTAACGGCTTCTGTAACCTTACGTACCAGGGTGATAGAAATCGTAGAAATACCCTTCCGTTCAACTTCTCGCTGGATCAGTCCTACAGACTGATTGCAGAGCCCTCAAGCCGGAGTTAAAAGGACTGCATCCACCTGAGCCGCCCTAAGTTTTTCGGCCACCTCGGGGGCCGTTTGTCGTATCAGGATATCTATCAAATCTTTATCGATATGTCCCATAAAACTGTAATGAAAAGGAGCTTCTTCTCCAATGACCCGGAGTTGGGCCAGCTCTTTTAAGCGTTCTATAGGGAAGATGATATTGATATCCCTGTCGGCATCGCGATGATCGTAGTAATCATGGGTAATCGTTAAGTCCTCCCGGTGAGTATCTCGAGGAATCTCCCGGTAAGTAGGGTCTCCGTGGGGGTTTTTCATGTCAAAGGGGAGTTGATTTTTTAAATGAACGCCACCTGTTGTAATTAAGGCAACCCGACAATCCCTAAGCTTTTTCTTTAAAGGCGTCCAGGGAACGTCCCGACTTTCCCAAAAAGAGGTTTTCTCTGCCCAACGATCTACGAGTTGAGGGAATTTTGTAAAGAATTTAGCCAGAAGTCTATTTTTAATACTTCGGAACAAGGGAAAAAATCAAGATGAAAAGAGAAAAGCTCAAGATCTGTTTCTTGGGCCTTTCATTTTGACCCTTTTAGCTTAAGCTTTTCAAAATGGCTCGAACCGGAGCTCCATCTCCGTTTTTAATCTTGATGGGAAGACAACATATCTCGTAATCCCCGGGTTCCACCTCCGAGAGATTCAGTCCCTCCAAAGGAATGACTTCATGGCTCAGGAGAGTGTGGTGAACCGGAAATTCTGTGCTTCCAAAGGCTTCAACCGAAAGATAATCGATCCCTATCAACTTAATTCCCTTCTCGACCAGATATTCGGCTGCCTTTTGGGAAAGATGAACAAAATCGGTATGAAAAATTTCATCTTTCCAGCATTCCAGGGAATTTCGAGTTTTAAAAAGAACACGTTCAATCCCCTGCCAGGATAAACCCTTCAAGTCATCCACTTCGATTCTTTTTTCAACGTTAAGTTCATAAACCCTCACTCTTCCTATGAAAATATCCAGTGGAATCTGGTCTATGGTTTTACCATCCCGAATGAAATGTCCCGGCGCATCCAGATGGGTTCCTGTGTGGGAACCCAGTGTGATGAGGGAAACGTTAGCCGGGTCGCCCCGGTCCAGATCCAAAGCCTTCTCAATCCTGAGGGGAGGGTCTCCCGGCCAGGTCGGCAACTCATTGGATAAGGGAACGGAAATATCGTAAATTTTCATATTTGAGGCTTGAAACTTGGAACTCGAGGTCAGGTTATCCTGCCTGTCGGCAGGTCTATTCTCTCACCTCAGATGCTTTTAACTTCCAGATCGCTTTTTCAACTCTTTGATCTTATCCCTCAGCACGGCAGCCCTTTCAAACTCCAGTTTCTTAGCCGCTTCCTTCATCTCTTTCTCTAACCTGGCTATCAGATTGGAAATATCTTCCTCAGTCAGATACTCCGCCGGCTTCTCGGCCACTAACAATTTATCCTGCGCCAGGTCCAGTGACCCATCCTGAGAAAGGGGAACCGTATAGTAATCCGCTTCATAAATGCTTCCCAGAATGTTGGTGATAGACTTCTGAATGGACTCTGGTGTAATTCCATGTTCTTCATTGTATCTTCGCTGTTTTTCTCTTCGTCGGTTGGATTCTTGAATGGCTTCCCGGATAGATTGGGTTATCTTATCTGCATACATAATGACCAATCCGTTGACATTTCGGGCAGCTCGTCCCGCAGTTTGAATCAAGGAGGTTGTAGACCGCAGGTAGCCTTCCTTATCGGCATCTAAAATTGCAACCAGAGAAACTTCCGGGATATCGAGTCCTTCTCGAAGCAAATTCACTCCAATGAGCGCATCGTATTTTCCCATCCGGAGGTCCCGGATAATCTCCACCCGCTCCAACGTATCGATATCGGAATGGAGGTAGCGCACTTTCAAACCCAGGTCGGTGTAATATTCGGTAAGATCTTCGGCCATTCGTTTGGTTAGTGTAGTTACCAGTACCCGTTCATTTCGCCTGGCCCGGGCTTTGATTTCTGTCATGAGATCATCGACCTGTCCGGCAACGGGTCGAACTACAATCTCGGGATCCATAAGTCCGGTGGGGCGGATAACCTGCTCTACAACGACTCCCTGGCTTTTTTCCAATTCATAAGGACCCGGTGTGGCCGAAACGTAAATGACCTGGGAGACCTGTTTTTCAAACTCCTCAAATTTCAATGGACGGTTGTCCAGGGCCGAAGGAAGCCGAAATCCGTATTCCACCAGGGTGGTCTTTCGGGAACGGTCTCCAATATACATGCCTTTAAGTTGGGGGATGGTCACATGGCTTTCATCAATGACGATCAGCGAATCTCTGGGGAAGTAGTCCAGCAAAGTGGGAGGGGGTTCTCCCGGCTGTCGCCCACTGAGATGACGGGAGTAATTTTCAATCCCATGGCAGTAACCCACCTCCTGAATCATCTCCAGATCGAACATGGTTCGTTGATGGAGCCGCTGCATTTCCAGCAACTTTCCTTGTGCCCGAAGTTCTGCTTCCCGTTCTGCCAGCTCTATTTTAATATTTTCGATGGCCCGCTTGAGAGTAGCCGCTGGGGTAACATAATGACTGGCAGGATAAATGACCACCCGGTCCAGCTTCCCCAAGGTTTTTCCCGTTAATGGATCAAAAACAGCCAGGGTATCTACTTCATCCCCAAACAACTCAATCCGAATGCCTTCATCCTGGTAAGAAGGATAAATTTCAATGACATCCCCTCGAGCCCGAAAAGTTCCCCGAGAGAAACCGATATCGTTGCGCTCATAATGGATGGAAACAAGTTTCCTCAAAATTTCTTGGCGACTGATGGGTTGTCCCTGGTCTAAAAAAAGGAGCATGCCATAATAGGCCTCCGGAGAACCCAAACCGTAAATGCAAGAGACGCTGGCCACAATGATGACATCCCGTCTTTCAAAAAGGGATCGGGTTGCCGAATGCCGCATTTTATCGATATACTCGTTAATCGAAGCATCCTTCTCTATATAGGTATCTGTGCTGGGAATATAAGCCTCCGGCTGATAGTAATCGTAATAACTGACAAAGTACTCTACGGCGTTGTCAGGAAAAAATTCACGAAATTCATTGAAAAGCTGGGCGGCTAAAGTTTTATTATGGGCAATAACCAGGGTGGGCTTCTGAACCTGCTCGATAACATTGGCGATGGTGAAAGTCTTACCCGATCCGGTCACTCCCAATAAGACCTGATGGGGATCTCCCCTTTTTATGCCTTCCACCAACTCTCGAATAGCAGAAATTTGATCCCCGGCGGGTTTAAAATTGGAGACCAGGCGAAATTTGTTGGGTTTACGTTGCATATTTATATATTCAACCTGTTTATAAGAAGCGTCAAGGGGGAATATGGCTTGACAGTTCTCTGGGTGGATGTATCTTTCTTTTTAAAAAGGAAAATTTGGAAGGATTAGAGAGAGGTTAGAATATGATAAAAATCATTGCTTATCAAGGTCCCCGCGGGGAACTCACCCGAGACTATCGGGAATGGATTGAGTCGGTATGTAAATATCTGGTGGAGAATCCAGAAGAAGCCGGAAATATTATGTATACAGAAGATGCTTTGCATATCATGGATGAATTGATGGATAATGAAGATTACGATCCGGAGGAAATCCAGCCTATTTTAGAGAAAATAGCGGATATTGCCCATGAAAACAGGTTTATTCTTTCTCGTGTTCCCATAGGTTGGGAGGAGCAGGAAACAGAAGGTGAGGTTGACAACTGGGTAGTTGAAATGAACGCTCGAAACTATCTGATGGAATTGGATGAGGAATTAGATGAGGATTTAGACTAAACATGCCGACGATTTTTACCCATGCCATTGTTGGCTACGGTCTGGCCCGATTGATAACCCATTCTTTTCAGGTTAGAGATCAATACGGGCTTTTATCTGCGGTCTTACCGGTTATTCCCGATCTGGATGCCCTTCTGATGCCCTGGATTCCTTATTCCCACCCCTTGGGTCATCGCGGATTCAGCCATTCCCTGTTTTTTGCTGGAGTTCTGGCCCTGGGGGCTTCCCATTTTCCCTCCAAAATCACCCCGGTTTTCTCTTCAGGATGGCTGGGATTGATTCTATTTTACTGGGGGATCACTGTTTCCCACGGAGTTCTGGATGCTATGACAGATGGAGGGCTTGGAATTGCCTTTTTCGCTCCCTTTGATAATACCCGGTATTTTCTACCTTTCCGACCTATTCCGGTCGCTCCCCTGGGTATTTCTTCTTTTTTTTCGAGTCGGGGTTTGCAGGTTTTCTGGGTTGAATTTACTCTGTTCTGGTTCTTTGCTCTGGCCATGATCATCTGGAGCTGGGAAAGCGTCCCTTTACGAAAGGTCTTAGGAAGCCTGTTGATTTTAGCCGGAATAATAGCCTGGGGCTGGCGAATCCGACAATTACCTCGATCTTTTCAGTAACTATAACAATTTCTCAGGGTTTGATGTAGCTGGTCTTATAATTGGAATTTTCTGTTGTGCATTTCTTAAAACATCGATCTTCCTTTAATAACTTTTCAAACTCCTCAACCGGTACAGGTTTACCAAACAGGTAACCCTGGGCCTCATCACACTGTTGGGCACATAAAAAAAACAACTGCTCCTCCGTCTCCACCCCCTCCGCTAAAACCTTCAACTCCAAAGCATGGGCCATGTCTATGATTAACCTGG